>NZ_NRIQ01000026.1:0-122515 GCF_020224095.1 Enterobacter sp. CCUG 70166 | reverse complement strand
AACCGTCGCTAGTCAGGGTGGCGCTGTCTGATGCCCTCACCCTGACCCTCTCCCACAGGGCTGAGGGTTCCCCACAAATTAATGCGAGCACTGAGCAATCCCCTCGCCCCTCCGGGGAGAGGGTTAGGGTGAGGGGAACATACGGCGGTGGTGGTCATTCCGTTCACTTTATGTTCCTTGCTACTCTGTAACGACATGACCGGTGAACGTGCCAGGGTGGCTCAGTCGCCACCACCCTGGCGACCCGGGCTCCCGGCGGTAAATCGCCGCTTCGCGGTGCCCTCGGCTTATTCCTTCCGGCTTATCGGGTACGGGCGGAGGCAACGTCCCTGTAAAGCCGCCCTCTCGGCGCATCCCTGCGCCTCGCCCCGGCCTGCAGGAAACGCCTCAGCGATTTACAGCCGGACCAGGGCATCGCTGACAGCCCTCAGTCATTTAGAAAGCAACTTTATTGCTTCTGCATAAAAAAATTACTGGGGATCCCTCAGCCCTGTGGGAGAGGGTTAGGGTGAGGGCATCAGCCCGCACTAAATCTACTTCTCCTCCACCGCCGGCACATCCGGCCACGCGTGGACCACGGCTTTAATCAGCGTCGCCAGCGGAATGGCGAAGAACACGCCCCAGAATCCCCACAGCCCGCCGAAAATCACCACTGACAGGATAATCACCAGCGGATGCAGGTTAACTGCTTCTGAGAACAGCACCGGTACCAGCAGGTTCCCGTCCAGTCCCTGAATAATCAGGTATACGGCGAAACAGCTCCAGAACTCCGTACCCAGACCAAACTGGAACAGCGCCACACCGACTACCGGAATGGTCACCACAAACGCGCCGATATACGGGATCAGAACCGAGAATCCGACCAACACCGCCAGCAGCAGCGAGTAGTTCAGCCCGAAAATCACGAAGCCAATCCAGGTCGCCACGCCCACCACAATCATCTCCAGCACTTTACCGCGAATGTAGTTGGTGATCTGCTGGTTCATCTCCTGCCAGACCTGACCGGCGAGACCGCGATTGCGCGGCAGCACGCGGCGCACCGCGTTCAGCATCTGCTCTTTATCTTTGACCAGGAAAAACACCATTAACGGCACGAGAACAAGGTAAACCGCCAGCGTCAGCAACCCCACCAGCGAGGCCAGAGAGTATTTCACCACCGAGTCACCCATGGTCATGATGCGGGCGCGCATGTTTTCGGCCATCGCATCGATGATCCCGGCGTCCATCAGCGCAGGATAGCGGCGCGGCAGCGTGGCGGCAAAATCAGACAGTTTATTCAGCATGCCGGGCATGTCGCGGATCAGGTAGATCCCCTGTTGCCAGGCGATGGGCATCACCACGAAGGACATTAGCAGCAGAATGCCGACAAACAGCACCAGGACAATGCTGGTCGCCCAGCGTCGGGAACAGCCGATATGTTCCAGACGCGCGGTGGGCCACTCCAGCAGATACGCCAGCACAATTGCCACCAGAAGCGGTGCCAACAGGCCACTAAAGAAGAACAGGATACCGAATCCGGCAACCAGAATGACCAGCAAAGCAATGGCTTCCGGATCGCTAAACCGACGCCGATACCACTGCATTAACATTTCGAGCATACAACCCTTCCCTGAATCGAATGGCGGGAGTGAGACGGTGAATTGTATCTAACTGTCACAAAAAAGACTTTCCTTTTTGTTTCACTGTCAGGTTTCGCAAAACCCTGATGAATGGGATTTTCTTCATCTCTTAACACGGCTACACTCGCAGAGCAGCGGAGATGAACGTTATGCGGGTTCATCGGTCAAATTAGCACATCCAACATACAGGACAGTGGTTATGTTCAGGCAGTTGAGAAAAACACTGGTTGCGACACTGATTGCCGCCGTGACGGTGGGTCAGGTGTTGCCCGCTTTCGCTGACTCGTCCGATTCATTGCCGGACATGGGCACCACGGCAGGAAGCACGCTCTCCATCGGGCAGGAGATGCAGATGGGTGATTATTACGTACGCCAGCTGCGCGGCAGTGCTCCGCTGATTAACGACCCTTTGCTGGTGCAGTACATCAACGGTCTGGGGATGCGACTGGTGGCGCACGCAGACTCGGTAAAAACGCCCTTCCACTTCTATTTAATCAATAACGACGAAATCAACGCCTTCGCCTTCTTTGGCGGGAACGTGGTGCTGCATTCGGCGTTGTTCCGTTATTCCGATAACGAAAGCCAACTGGCGTCCGTCATGGCGCACGAAATTTCGCACGTCACCCAGCGCCATCTGGCGCGTGCGATGGAAGATCAGAAGCGTAACGCCCCCCTGACCTGGGTGGGCGCGCTGGGCTCTATTCTGCTGGCGATGGCCAGCCCGCAGGCCGGGATGGCGGCGCTTACCGGGACACTGGCGGGAACGCGTCAGGGGATGATCAGCTTTACCCAGCAGAACGAGCAGGAAGCAGACCGCATCGGCATTCAGGTTTTACAGCGTTCCGGCTTTGACCCGCAGGCCATGCCGAGCTTCCTGGAAAAACTGCTCGACCAGGCACGCTACTCGTCGCGCCCGCCTGAAATTCTGTTGACCCACCCGTTGCCGGAAAGCCGTCTCTCGGATGCGCGTAACCGTGCTAACCAGATGCGTCCGGTCGTCGTGCAGTCCTCGCAGGATTTCTACATGGCCAAAGTGAGAACGCTTGGCATGTACAACTCCGGACGTAATCAGCTCACCAGCGATCTGCTGGACGCGCTGGCGAAAGGCAACGTGCGCGAGAAGAACGCCGCGCAGTATGGTCAGGCACTCCAGGCGATGGAGGCCAGCAAGTACGATGAAGCGCGTAAAGCGCTACAGCCGCTGCTGGCGTCGGCGCCTGACAATCCGTGGTATCTCGACCTCGCAACCGATATCGATTTAGGACAGAAAAAAGCGACCGATGCGATCAACCGTCTGAAAGGGGCGAAAGACATTCGCAACAATCCGGTATTGCAACTTAACCTGGCGAACGCCTACTTACAGGGCGGCCAGCCCGGCGAGGCGGTGACCATTCTGAACCGCTATACCTTTAACAATAAAGATGACCAGAACGCCTGGGAGCTGCTCGCCCAGGCCCAGGGGCAACTGGGTAATCGCGATCAGGAGCTGGCCGCGCGTGCGGAAGGTCTGGCGCTGGCGGGGCGCCTCGATCAGGCCATTTCCCTGCTAAGCAGCGCCAGCTCACAGGTGAAGCTCGGCAGCCTGCAACAGGCCCGCTACGATGCGCGAATCGACCAGCTGCGTGGCCTGCAACAACGCTTTAAGCCGTACGAGAAGATGTAATAAAGGAGAAGTCATGACAGACGCGGTAAAAATTTACCATAACCCTCGCTGCTCCAAGAGCCGGGAGACTCTGAATCTGCTGAAGTCTAACGACATCGATCCGGAAGTGGTGTTGTATCTGGAGACGCCCCCGGACGCGCAGACGATCCGCCAGCTGCTGAAGATGCTGAACATGGGCAGCGCACGCGAGCTGATGCGTCAGAAAGAAGATCTGTATAAATCGCTCAATCTGAACGATACCAGTCTCACTGAAGATCGGCTGATTCAGGCGATGGTCGACAATCCAAAGCTGATTGAGCGCCCGATTGTCGTGGCGAACGGCAAGGCGCGTATCGGCCGTCCGCCGGAAGACGTACTCGGGATCGTCTAATCGTTACGCCGCAGCGCTTCCAGAAACGCCTGCGGCGTACTCTCCCCCAGCTTTTTCTGCGCTTTTCCCCGGTTGAAAAATTCACACAACTGGATCAACAGTTCTCCCGCCGGTTCACTATTCACGCGCGGAATGATCTCACGTAACGGTACGGTGACCTGAAAGGCAAGATAATACTGTGAATGCACTTTTACGGTGACGTTATGCTCCGGCAAGTTCACTGCCAGCCCAAAAGTCTCAATAGATTGAATATCAGCCGGACAGGCAGCCAGCACCTCGTTCGTCCAGCGGGTCAGCAACTGCGGCGAGACACCGGCATAAAGCCGGGCGTAGCACCAGCCGCTGACGGGTTCACGCGCCCAGAGCAGGTGTTGCTCCCCACCGTCGTCCATATGCAGCGATAGCGGCTGATGATGCAGAAGTAGCTTCTGCGGCATGATACCGGCCTTCAGCGCCTTTTTGCCCTGCAACGACGCCCCCTTTTGTCTTACCGAAGCCGGTTTGAGGTAGCGGTTCAGGGTCGCGCGGGAAACGGCGATCCCGAGTCCGTCATTCACCAGCAGCAGCAGTTCATCCAGCGGTGCCCCAGTGATATCCCGCAGGGCATTTATCAGTGCCGCCTGCTCTTGTCTCAATGCTTTGTGTATCACTTTTGGCGTTGTGTGGTTATCCGAAACCTGGTCGCGGTTGCGCCAGCGCCTGACGGTGGTGACCGAGATCCCCAGTTCAACAGCTAGCTCTCTGTCGCTTTTATCTGACTGCTGAAGATAGCGACGGATACGCGGTGTGGTGGTGGCGTTAGCATGCAGTTTGATTTCCATCGCGTCTCTCTCCGCAACTAATCTTATGAGATTTATAGTAGAACAGCGAATGCTTTGTGACCGATTTCACCTTTCGCTCGCCGCGCTTCACTGATAATCCACAGACATAACATAAACAACACCTCTCAATCTTGTACGGAGTTCACAATGAACAATGTTCTGGGATTTCTTGAAGCAAAACTGATGCCGCTGGCGGCGAAAACGGCCCAGCAGCGTCATCTTGGGGCCATTCGTGGGGCCTACGTTTCATTCATGCCGTTTATCATCGTCGGCTCCATCCTGCTGGTGATCTCCTCCTTCCCGAATCAGGCCTATCAGCAGTTTATGTCTCAGGCCTTTGGTGAGAGCTGGAGTGCGATTATAGAGATTCCATTCAACGCGGTATTCTCAACCATGTCGCTGTTTATCAGCTTCCTGGTGGCCTACCGCCTGGCTGAGCACTATGGCGAGGACCGCATCTCCTGCGGCATCCTGGCGCTGGTCGCCTTCCTGATCCTGACGCCCTTTATCAAAGTGGCGGAAAACGGCGGCATTACCGTGATGCCGGTGGAGTGGATTGGCAGCAAAGGGTTGTTTGTGGCGATGATCGGTTCCCTGCTGTGGACGGAACTGTTCTGCTGGCTGAAGCGCAAAAAACTGGTCATCAAAATGCCGGACGGCGTACCACCGGCGGTGCAGGAGTCGTTCGCGGCGCTGATCCCGGCCCTGCTGGTGATGATTCTGGTGCTTATTATCCGCATCATCTTCGAAAACACCCACTACCACACCATCCACCAGTTTATTTATGAAGTGGTTGCCACCCCGGTGCGCCACTACGGTACCTCTTATTTCGGTGCGCTGATGACCGTATTCAGTATCACCATTCTGTGGTCAGTGGGCATTAACTCCGGTTCGATGATCAACGGCATTATTCGCCCGCTGTGGATGGAAAACCAGACCGACAACATCGCCGCGATCCAGGCGGGAACGACGCCGCCGCACATCATCACCGAACAGTTTTTTGACATGTTCTGGATGGGCGGCGCGGGCGCCACGCTGTCGCTGGTGATAGCGATGCTGATTTTCGCCCGCAGCAAAAACATGCGTGAGGTGGCGCGCCTCGGCGCAGGAGCCTCGGTATTTAACATCAACGAACCGATCCTGTTTGGCCTGCCGGTGATCATGAACCCGATCATGCTCATCCCGTTTAATCTGGTGCCGCTGGTGCTGGTCACCGTGCAGTATGCGGCGATGAAAATTGGCGCGGTCGCCGTCACCACCGGGGTGTTTATTCCCTGGACCCTGCCGCCGGTTATCAGCGGCTTTATCGTCACCGGGCACCTGAGCGGCAGCGTGATGCAGCTGATCAACCTGCTGATTGGCGCCATGCTGTACCTGCCTTTCATGCGTATCGTGGATAAACAGTACCGCGCCGCGGAGCTGACTACCGCTACGCAACCCGACACCACCCTTGCAAAACAGGAGTAAAGCATGTGGGGAATTATCGCAACCTGGCGAATGGCACTTGAAGGGGTAACGGAATCCGCGTCTGCCCTGGCGGCGGGAAAACCGGTCGCTTCGGCGGTGGTCGATGCCGTCGCTGCCGTGGAAGACTTTCCGCTGTATAAATCCGTCGGCTACGGTGGCCTGCCGACCGAGAACGGCGAGGTGGAGCTGGACGCGGCCTATATGGACGGCGACACGCTGGCGTTCGGCGCCGTGGGGAATCTGGTGGATATCGCCAACCCGGTGCGCGTGGCGCACGCGCTCAGCCGTCAACGCTATAACAGCCTGCTGGTCGGCCAGGGCGCGCGCGAATGGGCGCTGAGCCAGGGCTTTGCCGACAAAACTATGCTCACGGATCGCGCCATGCAGCACTACCGCAAGCGCTGCCGCGAAACGCTGGATAAGGGGTTAAGCCCCTACGACGGACATGACACCGTCGGCATCATTGGCCTTGATAAACAGGGTTCGATGAGCGTCGCCACCTCCACCAGTGGCCTGTTTATGAAAAAACGTGGTCGCCTCGGTGACTCACCCATCATCGGCTCCGGCTTTTACTGCGACAGCGAAACCGGCGCGGCCACCGCCACAGGCGTCGGTGAAGACCTGATGAAGGGCTGTACCAGCTACGAAATCGTTCGCCGGATGGCGCAAGGGATGACGCCGCAGCAGGCGGCGGATTCAGTCGTATTCGAACTGGAAGACAAGCTGATGTCGCGCTTCGGTCGCGCGGGCGATCTCTCCGTGGTGTGCATGAACAACCAGGGCGAATTTGGCGCCGCGACTAACATAAAAACCTTCTCGTTCGTGGTGGCGACGGCTCGCCAGCCCCTCACCGTTTTTCGTACTGAACGCCTGCGGGAGAAAACGCACTATCACGCGGTAGATGAGGAGTGGATGCAGGCCTATGCCGCACGGATCCGCGCGCCGATTGAGGAATCATGATGATCACTTACCAGTTTATCAACGCGCTTTCAGACGCGAAGCCGAACAGCCATTTGATTGCGCGCGCTGACAGTTCCCTGTTACCGGATAGCGCTCTTATCGCTGAAATGCGCCAGCAGAGCACCGTCGCGGACGCGCGCTTTGGCTGCGCGCCGTTTGCGCGCATTACTCTGTTGCCGGACACGATCTGGCATGACGCCCTGACCGAAGGGTTGCTCACCGCCCTGCGACCGCTGCTTACCGCCCCCGCCAGCGCCGAACTCGTGCTGGACGTGACGGATATCGACGATGTGGTGCTGGCGCAGGTGCTGCGTTTTCTCTTTAATCAGGCGCACAGGCTCAGTGACCTGAAGCTGAAGAAGACGGACGAAGCGGTGCGTCTTACCTGCATCACTGCCCTCTGCCTGCCGGAACAGCAGGCGAAGCTGGAGACGACCTTCCGCCAGCAGCAGGCCATTGCGCTCGGCATGATCGCGGCGCGACGTCTGGCGGATATGCCATCCGACCGCTGCACGCCGCAGTTTGTGGTGGAAGAGGCGCAAAAACTGTGTGCCGCCAGCCCTGCCCTGCGCTGCGAGGTGCTGAACGAAAAAGATATTGCTGAGCAGGGTCTTGGACTGCTGCACGCCGTTGGCAAAGGGGCGACCTGCCCGCCGCGTCTGCTGGCTATTCATTATGATGGTGCCAACGACGGCCCGATGCGCTGCTACGTGGGAAAAGGCATTACCTTTGACACCGGCGGCCTGTGGCTGAAGGAAGGCGCGGGCATGTACACCATGAAATATGACATGTGCGGCGCGGCCAACGTACTGGGGCTGATGCTGACCGTTGCGGAGCTGAAATTACCCGTGCGCATCATGGGCGTGCTGGCGCTGGCGGAAAACGCCATCGGCCCCGACGCCATGCAGCCCGGCACGGTGGCAACAGCCTGTAACGGAACCACCGTTGAAATCAATAATACCGATGCCGAGGGCCGGCTGGTGCTGGCTGACGCCATTGCCTGGGCCAGCCAGCGGTACCCGCAGGCCCGCTACATCATTGATATGGCGACTTTGACGGGCGCAGTGGTGAAAGCGCTGGGGTATGAGCTGAGCGGGCTGATGACCCAGGATGAACCGCTGCGCGCCGCGTTGACGCAGGCAGGTAAACGGAGCGGTGACGAGGTGTGGTCTCTGCCGCTGGACGCACGGCTGAAAAAGCAGACCGACAGCGCGATTGCCGATCTGTGCAATACGCCGACTAACAATGCGGCGATAAGCGCCTCGGCGGCGTGGCTGCTGCATCACTTCTGTCCGCCGGCGATCCCATGGGCACATCTGGATATCAGCGGGACGGCGCTGTGGCGTGAGAACGGCAGAAGCATGGCGTCGGGAAGACCGATTCCGCTGCTGGTTGAGCACCTGATGGGGGATCTTTAGCCCGGTGGCGCTGCGCTTACCGGGCCTACGGGTGCCATATGTAGGCCGGGTAAGGCGCAGCCGCCACCCGGCATAACTACAGCTTAAGAATATCTTTCACAAACGGAATGGTCAGCTTGCGCTGGGCGGTGATGGAGGCACGATCGAGCTGATCGAGCGTATCAAAGAGCGTGCGCATCTCCCGATCCAGACGCTTGAGCAGGAAGCGCCCTACGTCTTCCGGCAGTTCAAATCCGCGCAGTCTGGCGCGCAACTGAAGTGCCTGGAGTTTGTCTTCATCCGACAGCGGTTGCAGCTTGTAGATTTGCCCCCAGTCCAGACGAGACGCCAGATCCGGCAGCCCCAGATTGAGCTGACGCGGCGGACGATCGCCGGTGATCAGCAGCCGGGTTTTGCCCGACTCCAGAATGCGGTTGTAGAGGTTAAAGATCGCCATTTCCCACGGCTCGTCTCCCGCCACGCATTCAATATTATCGATGCAGACCAGGGAGAGATGTTCCATGCCCTCCAGCACTTCAGGCACAAACCAGGTGCGTTTATCCAGCGGCACATAGCCTACCGCGTCACCGCGCGCCGAAAGTTCCGCACAGGCGGCATGCAGCAGGTGGCTGCGTCCCGCGCCTTCGCGTGACCAGATATAGATGTATCCGCTGTGTTCCTGGCGCAGCACGTTTTGCAGTGCAGCCAGTAAAGAGGGGTTATCACCCGGCCAGAAACTCGCGAAAGTTTCGTCGTCAGGGAGATAAAGTGGCAGAGAGAGCTGTGCCGGTCCGTTCAGAAATACCTCAACCAGAGATCTTACATAAAATCGGAATGGAGTTTAACACGGAACCAGCAAGGAGAGAACCGGGCGGATCGTCCGCCCGGTTAAAGGATCAATGTGGTGCTTTTTCGCTATCGTCAGCGTCCAGGATTTCTTCTTCCGGACGAATGACCGAGATCAGCTTGAAAATCAGGCTCAGGCCCACGCCGACGATGGTCGCCAGCGCCATACCCTTCAGCTCTGCCGCGCCGATGTGCACCTTCGCGCCGCTTACGCCGATGATCAGGATAACGGAGGTCAGGATCAGGTTCTGCGCCTTGCTGTAATCCACTTTGGATTCAATCAGCACGCGAATACCGGACGCACCGATCACCCCATAAAGCAGCAGGGAAACGCCGCCCATCACCGGAACCGGGATAATCTGGATCGCCGCCGCCAGTTTGCCGACGCAGGAGAGCAGAATAGCGATGATCGCCGCGCCGCCGATAACCCAGGTGCTGTAGACGCGGGTGATCGCCATTACGCCGATGTTCTCTCCGTAAGTGGTGTTAGGCGTGGAGCCGAAGAAACCGGAGATGATGGTGGAGAAACCGTTGGCAAACATGGAGCGATGCAGGCCCGGGTCGCGGATCAGGTCACGCTTCACGATGTTCGCCGTCACCACCAGGTGGCCAACGTGCTCAGCAATCACCACCAGTGCAGCAGGCAGAATGGTGAAGATAGCAAACCATTCGAAGCGTGGGGTGTAGAAGGTCGGCAGCGCGAACCAGTGTGCCTCGGCAATCGGTGTGGTATCCACAACGCCCATCACGAAGGAGAGCGCGTAACCCGCCAGCACGCCGATCAGGATCGGGATAATCGCCATAAAGCCGCGGAACAGGACGGAACCGAAAACCGTCACGCCCAGCGTCACCAGCGAAATAATAATGGTTTTAGAATCCGGTGACTGACCGTCCGCAGGCAGCAGGCCAGCCATGTTAGCCGCCACACCCGCCAGTTCCAGGCCGATGACGGCAACGATTGCCCCCATTGCCGCAGGCGGGAACATCACGTCCAGCCAGCCGGTACCCGCTTTCTTCACGATGAAGGAGACCAGGCAGAACAGCACGCCGCACATGATAAAGCCGCCCAGCGCGACCTCGTAACCCAGCGGCAGCAACAGCAGTACCGGGGAGATAAACGCGAAGCTCGACCCGAGATAGGCCGGGATTTTGCCTTTACAGATGAAGAGGTAAAGCAGCGTACCGATGCCGTTAAACAGCAGCACGGTAGCCGGGTTAATGTGAAACAGGATTGGCACCAGCACGGTTGCGCCAAACATGGCGAACAGGTGCTGCAAACTAAGCGGGATTGTCTGTAAAAGCGGCGGTCTTTCACTCACCCCGATAGCACGGCGCGTCATAGTGTTTTCCTCTGAGTGTCATTGTTGGTTTTTATTCAAAAAAAAGCCGACTATCAAAGTCGGCTTCTTTATCGTTATTCGATTATTTAGTCCCAAAAATCTTATCGCCGGCATCGCCGAGCCCCGGGATGATGTACCCGTGCTCGTTCAGTCCCTGGTCGACAGACGCGGTATAGAGTTCAACGTCCGGGTGCGCTTTTTCCAGCGCCGCGATACCTTCCGGCGCCGCGACCAGTACCAGCACTTTGATGCTGCTGCAGCCTGCTTGTTTCAGCAGGTCAATGGTGGCGATCATCGAACCACCGGTCGCCAGCATCGGGTCAACTACCAGCGCCATACGCTCATCAATGTTAGAGACCAGCTTCTGGAAGTATGGGACCGGCTCAAGCGTCTCTTCGTTACGGTAGATACCCACCACGCTGATACGCGCGCTTGGGACGTGCTCCAGCACGCCTTCCATCATGCCCAGACCCGCACGCAGGATTGGCACCACGGTAATTTTTTTACCTTTGATCTGCTCAACCTGTACCGGGCCGTTCCAGCCTTCGATGGTCACTTTTTCCGTTTCCAGATCAGAGGTCGCTTCGTAGGTCAGCAGGCTACCCACTTCAGAAGCCAGTTCGCGAAAACGCTTCGTGCTGATGTCATGCTCACGCATCAGGCCCAACTTGTGTTTAACGAGTGGGTGTTTCACTTCCACAATCTTCATTCTCTTTCTCCTCTGAGGTGGCATCCGCAAAAAAATCGCGGGATTATACCGCTTTTTTCGGATTGCGCCATACCCATGTTGCTTGATGTACATCAATCAAAAACAAAAAAGCCGGAGGCTGGGCTCCGGTTTGGGTGCGGGTTCTTGCCCGGTGGCGCTGCGCTTACGCGGGCCTACGTGTAGTGTAGGTCGGGTAAGCGTTAGCGCCACCCGACAATTACAGGTTATCGCCGTTGCTCGCAATCACCTGCTTATACCAGTCGAACGATTTCTTCTTGCTGCGGTTCAGCGTGCCGTTACCTTCGTTATCTTTATCGACAAAGATAAAACCGTAGCGTTTCTTCATCTCGCCAGTGCCGGCAGAGACCAGGTCGATACAGCCCCACGGGGTATAGCCCATCAGATCCACGCCGTCTTCCACCACCGCTTTTTTCATCTCGCGGATGTGGGCGGAAAGGTAGTCGATGCGGTACTGGTCGTTCACCGTGCCGTCGCTCTCCAGCACGTCGATCGCGCCAAAGCCGTTTTCCACAATAAACAGCGGCAGCTGATAGTGATCCCAGAACCAGTTCAGAGAGTAGCGCAGCCCGACAGGATCGATCTGCCAGCCCCAGTCCGATTTCTGCACGTACGGGTTAGAAACCAGGCTCTTGCTCTCGTCATAATCCAGCGTCGGATTATCCGCCGTCGCTTTGGTGGCGAACGACATGTAGTAGCTGAACCCGATGTAATCCACGCAGCCTTGCGTCAGCGCCACTTTATCTTCTTCGGTGATATCCAGCGCGAAGCCGCGACGTTCAAAGTAGTTGAGCAGATGCTGCGGATACTTGCCGCGCACGTGAACGTCGGTGAACCAGTAGCGGCGATGCATGGCGTTCATCGCCATCATCATGTCGTCCGGGGCACAGGTCAGCGGATAGATGGGGCACATGGCAATCATGCAGCCGATGTGCAGTGATGGGTTGATCTTGCGCCCCGCTTTCACCGCCAGGGCGCTGGCCACCAGCTCATAGTGCGCCGCCTGGAACATCACCGGCTCGCGATCTTCTCCCGGGGCATATTTCAGCCCGGAGTTGGTAAACGGCGCAAAGTCTTCATGAAAGTTGGCCTGGTTATTGATCTCGTTAAAGGTCATCCAGTACTTCACTTTATGCTGATAGCGCTCAAAAACGACCTTCGCGAAGCGGACAAAGAAGTCGATCAGCTTACGGTTACGCCAGCCGCCGTATTCCGTTACCAGGTGGAAAGGCATCTCGAAGTGGGAAAGCGTGATCACCGGCTCGATGCCGTGCTTCAGGCACTCGTCGAAAAGATCGTCATAGAATTTGAGTCCCGCTTCGTTCGGCTCCAGCTCGTCGCCTTTCGGGAAGATACGCGTCCAGGCAATGGAGGTGCGGAAGCATTTGAACCCCATCTCGGCAAAGAGTTTGATGTCTTCTTTATAGCGGTGGTAAAAGTCGATGGCTTCGTGGTTTGGGTAATTTTTCCCCTCCTGCACGCCGTTGGTGATTTCACGCGGTACCCCGTGGGCGCCTGCCGTCATGACATCGGCAACGCTCACGCCCTTGCCGCCCTCTTTCCAGCCGCCTTCAAGCTGGTGCGCCGCAACGGCCCCACCCCACAGAAAACCTGCTTTAAATCCTGACATTCGCTTTCCCTCATTCTGCGTTATTTTCTGCAAAAACAGTTACAGAAACCGGTTTCATTTTGATGATGTGCAAAGGGGATAGCCGTTGCAAGCAGATCGCCGAAACCGGTTTCATTTTCGTGAACGGAGTCAAGTTTGTTGCCCTGGACAGTCCGCATAGAAAAAAAGATCCCCGCGCGGAGAATAGGCTCGCAAACGTTTGCCTGGACTGTTAGAATTGCGCCGATTTTTCTTACTAGCTATGCAATCGCGTGGGGATTTAAGCCGTGACCAACAAAACTTCTCTCAGCTACAAAGATGCCGGTGTTGATATTGACGCAGGTAATGCGCTGGTTGACCGAATCAAAGGTGTGGTGAAAAAAACCCGCCGCCCGGAAGTGATGGGTGGCCTGGGTGGATTCGGCGCACTGTGCGCGCTGCCGCAAAAATATCGTGAACCTGTGCTGGTCTCGGGTACGGATGGTGTCGGTACAAAACTGCGCCTGGCGATGGATCTTAAGCGTCACGATACGATTGGTATTGATCTGGTGGCGATGTGCGTCAACGACCTGGTGGTACAGGGCGCTGAGCCGCTGTTCTTCCTGGATTACTACGCGACCGGCAAGCTGGATGTGGATACCGCAGCCAGCGTCATTAACGGTATCGCCGAAGGCTGTCTGCAATCCGGCTGTGCGCTGGTCGGCGGTGAAACCGCTGAAATGCCTGGCATGTATCACGGAGAAGATTATGACGTCGCAGGCTTCTGCGTCGGCGTGGTAGAAAAATCAGAAATTATCGACGGCAGCAAAGTGGCTGACGGCGATGTGCTGGTTGCGCTGGCCTCCAGCGGTCCGCACTCCAACGGCTACTCTCTGGTGCGTAAGATCCTCGAAGTGAGCGGTTGCGACCCGCTGACCACCGAGCTGGACGGCAAACCGCTGGCCGATCACCTGCTGGCCCCGACCCGCATCTACGTGAAAAACGTGCTGGAGCTGATTGAGAACGTTGACGTGCACGCCATCGCTCACCTTACCGGCGGCGGCTTCTGGGAAAACATTCCGCGCGTGCTGCCGGACAATACCCAGGCGGTGATCGACGCCTCCTCATGGCAGTGGCCGTCCGTCTTCAACTGGCTGCAAACCGCAGGCAACGTGAGCGAGCATGAAATGTACCGCACCTTTAACTGCGGCGTGGGCATGGTTATCGCCCTGCCCGCCAGCGAAGCGGATAAAGCGGTTAAGCTGCTGACAGAAAAAGGTGAAAACGCGTGGAAAATCGGTACGATTAAAGCTTCCGATTCCGAACAGCGTGTGGTCATTGAATGAAAAACATCGTGGTGCTCATTTCCGGCAACGGAAGCAATTTGCAGGCAATCATAGACGCCTGCAAACAGAAGAAAATCAATGGCACCATTCGGGCAGTATTCAGCAACAAGGCCGATGCGTTCGGCCTTGAGCGCGCGCGGGAAGCGAACATTCCTGCGCACGCGCTGGAAGCCAGCCAGTTCGCCGGGCGTGAAGCCTTTGACCGTGAGCTGGTGCAGGAGATTGACGCCTACGCGCCTGACGTGGTGGTGCTGGCAGGCTACATGCGTATCCTGAGCCCGGCCTTCGTCGCGCATTACAACGGACGTTTGCTGAATATCCACCCTTCTCTTCTGCCGAAATATCCTGGCCTGCATACCCATCGACAGGTGCTGGAGAACGGCGATGAGGAGCATGGTACCTCCGTGCATTTCGTTACCGACGAGCTGGACGGCGGTCCGGTCATTTTGCAGGCAAAAGTACCGGTCTTTGACGGTGACAACGAAGACGACGTGACGGAACGTGTACAGGCTCAGGAACACGCCATTTATCCGCTGGTGGTAAGCTGGTTTGTTGACGGCCGTCTTGAGATGCGCGACGGTGCCGCCTGGCTGGACGGCGTGAAGTTGCCCCCGCAGGGTCATGCGGCTGAAGAGTAGTTTGTTCTGTCGGGTGGCGCTGCGCTTACCCGACCTACATATTGCATTACCCGATATTCCCTTCTCCAACCCCCTAAAATCCCCAACAAAAAAAATAACTGTCATACTTTTCTGGCACTGTTGGACATATCGTGGAAATGCTCGCCATAATAAGGACGAGACGGATTTACCACGTCCTGTGATTGAACTGGAGTGTGAGCTGTAATGGGTCAGGAAAAGTTATATATCGAGAAAGAGCTAAGCTGGTTAGCATTCAACGAACGTGTACTTCAGGAAGCGGCCGATAAAAGCAACCCGCTGATTGAGCGTATGCGTTTTTTAGGCATCTATTCCAACAATCTGGATGAGTTCTACAAGGTTCGCTTCGCCGAACTGAAACGCCGAATCATCATCAGCGAAGAACAGGGCTTAAACTCCCACTCGCGGCATCTGCTTGGAAAAATCCAGTCTCGCGTCATGAAAGCCGATCAGGAATTTGATGGCCTCTATAACGAGCTGCTGCTGGAAATGGCACGCAACCAAATCTTCCTGATCAACGAACGCCAGCTCTCCGCGAATCAGCAAAACTGGCTGCGCCACTATTTCAAACACTATCTGCGCCAGCATATCACCCCGATTCTGATCAACCGTGAAACCGATCTGGTGCAGTTCCTGAAAGATGATTACACCTATCTGGCGGTAGAAATCATTCGTGGTGAGACCATTAACTACGCGCTGCTGGAAATACCGTCTGATAAAGTCCCGCGCTTTGTAAATCTGCCGCCGGAAACCCCGCGCCGACGTAAGCCGATGATCCTGCTGGATAACATTCTGCGCTACTGTCTGGACGATATCTTCAAAGGTTTCTTCGATTACGACGCGCTCAACGCCTACTCGATGAAGATGACCCGTGATGCCGAGTACGATCTGGTGCATGAGATGGAGGCCAGCCTGATGGAACTGATGTCTTCCAGCCTCAAGCAGCGCCTGACGGCAGAGCCGGTGCGTTTTGTCTATCAGCGCGATATGCCGGACGCGATGGTGGAGATGCTGCGCGATAAGCTGACCATCTCCCGCTACGACTCCATAATCCCCGGTGGGCGTTACCACAACTTTAAAGATTTCATTGGCTTCCCGAACGTCGGCAAAGCCAATCTGGTAAACAAACCGCTGCCGCGCCTGCGCCATATCTGGTTCGATAAATTCCGCAACGGGTTCGATGCCATCCGCGAGCGGGATGTGCTGCTCTACTATCCGTATCACACCTTTGAACACGTGCTGGAATTGCTGCGTCAGGCCTCGTTCGATCCGAACGTGCTGGCGATTAAGATCAACATTTATCGCGTGGCGAAAGATTCCCGCATCATCGATGCGATGATCCACGCAGCGCACAACGGCAAGAAAGTGACCGTGGTGGTTGAGCTCCAGGCTCGCTTCGACGAAGAGGCCAACATCCACTGGGCGCGCCGACTGACGGAAGCGGGCGTGCACGTCATCTTCTCCGCGCCGGGGCTGAAAATTCACGCCAAGTTGTTCCTGATCTCCCGTAAAGAGGGCGACGATGTGGTGCGCTACGCCCATATCGGTACCGGGAACTTTAACGAGAAAACCGCGCGTATTTACACCGACTATTCGCTGCTGACTGCCGATGCCCGCATCACCAACGAAGTGCGTCGGGTGTTCAACTTCATTGAGAACCCGTACCGCCCGGTGAGCTTCGATTATCTGCTGGTGTCACCGCAGAACTCACGGCGCCTGCTGTACGATATGATCGACAAAGAGATTGCCAATGCGCAGAACGGGTTGTCGTCCGGCATCACGCTGAAGCTCAACAATCTGGTGGACAAAGGCCTGGTGGATCGCCTGTATGCGGCCTCCAGCTCCGGCGTTCCGGTAAATCTGCTCATTCGCGGCATGTGCTCGCTCATTCCGGAACTGGAAGGCATCAGCGACAACATCCGCGTGATCAGCATTGTGGATCGCTATCTTGAACACGATCGCGTCTATATTTTCGATAACGCCGGTGATAAGCGCGTATACCTCTCGTCCGCCGACTGGATGACGCGTAACATTGATTACCGTATTGAAGTGGCGGCACCGCTGCTGGATCCTCGCCTGAAGCAGCGTATCCTGGACATTATCGAGATCCTGTTCAGCGATACGGTGAAAGCACGTTATATCGACAAAGAACTCAGTAATCGCTATGTACCGCGCGGCAATCGCCGTAAAGTGCGGTCGCAGCTGGCGATTTACGATTACATCAAATCACTTGAGCAACCCGATTAACCTATGCCAATAAACGATAATACCCCACGCCCGCAGGAGTTCGCTGCGGTCGATCTTGGCTCAAACAGTTTCCATATGGTCATCGCCCGCGAGGTGGATGGCGCGATGCAGATCATCGGTCGTCTGAAGCAGCGCGTGCATCTGGCCGATGGGCTCGACGCGCGTAACATGCTGAGCGAAGAGGCAATGGAGCGCGGGCTTAACTGCCTGTCGCTGTTCGCAGAACGTCTGCAAGGCTTTTCGCCGTCCAGCGTTTGCATCGTCGGGACGCATACGCTACGCCAGGCGCTGAACGCGCCGGAATTTCTTAAGCGCGCGGAAAAGGTTATCCCCTACCCGATTGAGATCATCTCTGGTAACGAAGAAGCGCGCCTGATTTTTATGGGCGTGGAGCATACGCAGCCGGAAAAAGGCCGCAAGCTGGTGATTGATATCGGCGGAGGCTCAACCGAACTGGTGATTGGCGAAGATTTCGAGCCGCGTCTGGTTGAAAGCCGCCGTATGGGCTGCGTCAGCTTCGCGCAAATGTATTTTCCGGGCGGCGTCATCACCCGCGAAAACTTCCAGCGCGCGCGCATGGCCGCCGTGCAAAAACTGGAAAATCTGGCCTGGCAGTATCGTATTCAGGGCTGGAACGTGGCGCTGGGCGCATCGGGGTCGATTAAAGCGGCCCATGAAGTGCTGCTGGCGATGGGTGAAAAGGACGGGTTTATTACGCCTGAGCGCCTGGTGAAACTCACCGAAGAGGTGCTTAAGCACAAGAGCTTCGACGCCCTGAGTCTGCCGGGCTTGTCCGACGAGCGTAAAGCGGTGTTCGTACCGGGGCTGGCGATCCTCTGCGGCGTGTTTGACGCGCTGGCGATCAAAGAGCTGCGCCTCTCTGACGGCGCCCTGCGCGAAGGTGTGCTGTATGAGATGGAAGGCCGTTTCCGTCATCAGGATATTCGCAGCCGCACCGCGCAGAGCCTTGCCAACCAGTACAATATCGACCGCGAACAGGCGAAACGGGTGCTGGAAACCACGGTTCAGATGTACGAGCAGTGGAAGGAGCAGAATCCAAAGCTGGCGCATCCGCAGCTGGCCGCGCTGTTAAAATGGGCCGCGATGCTGCATGAGGTGGGGCTGAACATTAACCACAGCGGAATGCATCGCCATTCAGCCTATATTCTGCAAAATAGCGATCTGCCTGGCTTCAACCAGGAGCAGCAAACCATGATGGCGACGCTGGTGCGCTATCACCGCAAAGCCATCAAGCTCGACGATCTGCCGCGCTTTACGCTATTTAAGAAAAAGCAGTTCCTGCCACTCATTCAGCTTCTGCGCCTGGGCGTGCTGCTCAATAATCAGCGACAGGCGACCACCACGCCGCCGACGTTGAAGCTTAAAACGGATGACTATCACTGGACGCTGAGCTTCCCGCACGACTGGTTTAGCCAGAACGCGCTGGTGCTGCTGGATCTGGAAAAAGAGCAGCAGTACTGGGAAGCGGTCACCGGCTGGCTGTTGAAGATTGAAGAAGAGAGTTCTGAGGCGGCAGCGTAACGGCTAAGGCGCTCTCCTGAGAAGGCTGTGTTTCGAGCAACGTATCAAGCTCAACTGGCAATCCAATCAAGTAGCCCTGCACATAATCGATACCTAGCGCGTGCACCGCGCTACGTATCTCTTCTGTTTCCACACATTCTGCCACCACCAGCATTTTCTTCATCCGGGCCAGATGGCAAATGGATGCCACGATCTGGTAATCCAGACTGTTGCTGACAATATTGCGAATAAAGCCGCCGTCGATTTTGAGAATGTCGGCGTCCACGCTTTTTAACCGCGCATAGCTGGCGTAGCCGGTGCCAAAATCATCAATGGCGATCCGTATTCCCATTTTTTGCAATTGCCTGAGGGTGGATGCCGCCAGATCCGCATGACCAAAGGCGCTACTTTCGGTCACTTCAAAGATCAGCTGCCATGCTTCAACGGCATATCTGGCTAACAGGCGGCTCACTTCAAGCGGGAACTGCGCCCGGTAGACGGTAGAAGGTGCGAGGTTGATGGCAAAGCGCTGGCCCGGCAAACGCTGGCGGTGCTGTGCCAGGAAACTCAACGTACGCTCCAGTACCCATAAATCGACACGCGACGATAAACCAAACTCCTGTGCTATGGGCAGGAACTGCTCGGGAAAGATCAGCGCCCCGTTATCATCACGCATTCGCAGCAGCACTTCGTGGTAATGATCGCCGCGCAGGCCGCGAACGGGCTGAACTAACAGGCTAAAAGCGTTCTGCTCCAGCGCTGTCTGCAAACGGCTCATCATCGCCACCTTATCTTTCAGGCTACGCTGCAAGTGAACAGCCCCGCGCTGCTGAAGATTTTCCGGGTGATTCGTTGAGAGGGAGAGGTCAGCCACGATGCCCAGTTCCCCCAGCACCAGATAGAGGTGATTGACGGGTGAGCGTACATAGCAGTAGCTCACGCCAACCTGAGGCTGCACCGGCATACCATCCCAGATAAAAACAAATTGCTTAATATGCTCGTCCAGCGTCTCAATGCGCTGTTGATGCGACTCCGCCTCCAGACGCACCGCCATGTCATATCCGGTGAGGTGATAGACTTGCTCTTTTGGCTGAAGGGTGCCATTTATCCATTGCGCCAGCTGCTGTTTATACTGGATCCGTAGCAGTACGCCGTAATTGCGTCCCAGTACCTCCAGCTCGGGCACGCGCAGTAAACAGAGCGCTGACCACGGATGACTGGCCAGCTCGCGCGACAGCGCCCGCAGGTTGGGCATATGCACCACCGGATCGAGAAAAGCCTGACTGCGGGAGCGAATATTGATGGTCCGCTGGCGTGTCGCCAGCATCGACATGTACGTCACAACGAAGGAAAAGACCAGATAGCTGGATGAGGTGATCGCCAGCTGAATGCCATAACCCCCCTGCACCGGAATGTAGTGATAAAAAAAGTGAATCGACACCAGCAGGACCGGCGTCCAGATGATTGACATCAGCTTGTAGCCAAAGCGCATCGCCCCCCAGAGCATCACGGGCATCAGCAGTGACAAAGTGTAGTTGGTGCTGAAAATGGAACTGTTTTCATTCATGGGCAGCAGCAGCATAGCCAGCAACCCTCCCAGAGCTAAAAACCACACCACAAACTCAACGGCCGTCACCTTTTTGTCTATTTGCGTGCGGAGCTGGGACATCAGTCCCTTGAAATAGCGCGGATGACGTATCAGGCGGATCAGCAGGTAGCTTAGCGGCACACCCGTCAGCCCGCTCACCAGCAGCCCCTGATAGTTAATAAGGGTCCGAATATTGAGGGGATTCAATCCTGCAAGGCTCTGGCGGCTCTCATAGACCCCGAGATAAACCGCAAACTGAAATAGCACCAGAAAAAGCGTTGCCGGGCAAAACACCTGCCAGAAGATACGTTGCCCCATCAGGCGTATGTCACCGTAAGCGGTCATATTGCGTCGGGGCGCAAACACGCGGTAACCGCCCCAGCTGAGCACCAGGGGGACGATAAAATGTAGAATGCCGGTCACGGTTTCAAACAGCCCAACGGACGGGTAATAACGTAAAAACAGCGACACCACCACTCCGGGAAGGGCTTCCAGGCCAAAGAACAACATCAGCGTCAGCAGAAAGGAGAGCGGGAGATAATAGAGCGCAACGATACCGTCGCCCAGCTGCGTTAAGGTATTAGCCACACTAAGCACCGGGAGTAACACGACGGGTAATATAAGAGGAAGTGCCCACCAGCGGTCTTTATTTTGCTTCAGGATGTGGTGAATATTCATAGATGCTCGTTTACAACCCTTGCGCTCCAGAGGGTAAATGAAGACAGGCATCCAACCTGACGTACACGATGCCCGGAAAATTCCTGGCAAGCACAGTGGAGGTGGGATTTTAAATATCAACGACGAGATGCCGTTGACCTAAATCAAATTAATTTATCTGAATAAACATTTCTTACGTTTTATTTGAATATTTTTCCTGTAATTATCAATGCGATAAATAAAAGCGTTGTTTTTAATAACATAAATTAATGTAAGCATTGACGGTATTTTACATTTCGCTGAATTGACCCCGACTTGCGGCTGTGCCTTAATAGCCGTATCGCCCAAAAGGGTATACTCAGGAAAAGAAAGTGAGTCAGGCTACGCGTATGCGAAAACGACATCGATTTAACACCCGGATGACCCGCATCATACTGCTCATCAGTTTCCTGTTTTTCTTTGGCCGCTTTGTTTATTCCTCCATTGGCGCCTGGTATCACCATCAGGACAAAATTCAGTCGCAGCAATCAGGCCTCGTAGTGGATTCGCCCGAGCGCTAAAGCGTGTTCGCTCCAGGCAGACAAACTGTATCGCACTGTATCCCGAGCGCTACGCTGACAAACCGGTACAAAACGCCCGCAAAAGCAAACATCCCCGATACATAAAAATGGTCTTCTGTGTCCCTCGCCATAATAAACTGATGAGGAGAGCCACAGATGATTCGTCGATATTTCCTGCTTCCTGTATTTGCGCTGACGTCCTTTGCTGGCGCACTGGCCGCACCGTTGGATGGCCTGAGCGCCGCTGATGTTAATGGCCCGGCCGCCGTAGCACCGCAGGAAAAACCCCAGCCGCCAGCAAAACTGATCGTCGACCCACCGCTGGCGGGACCGCTGAGTAAAGGTGCGGTCTTTATTCAGTACCGCGTCGAAAACCTGCGCATTGAACCTGTATTTGGACCCGACGCGCTGAAAGTCACTCCGCGTATCGGCCATATTCACGTAGTGGTGGATGACGCGCCCTGGCACTGGGCTGATACCAGCGGCGAGCCGGTGATCCTGGTCGGGCTGCCCGCCGGGAAACACAAAGTAACCATCATCGTTGCCGACCCGACGCATAAGCCCATCGACCATAAAACCGTTGAATTCACCGTACCGCCCCACGCGGCGGTTCATCACTTTTAAGGAGCCTGTTATGAAAGCATTGTCTGTATTAACAGCGGCGCTGCTGGCGGTTTCCACCAACGCGCTGGCAGAGACGAAAGCCAGCGTGGTGCTGGTGCACGGGGCGTTTGCCGACGGGAGCAGTTGGAATAAGGTGATCACCCGGCTGCAAAAACACCATACCGAGGTCATTGCGGTACAACTTCCGCTCACGTCTCTGAAAGATGATGTCGCCGCCACGCAGCGTGCTATTGCCCGGGCTCATGGGGATGTGGTGCTGGTCGGTCACTCCTGGGGCGGGACGGTAATCAGCGAGGCGGGAAACAATGCCCGCTGAAGTCACTGGTTTACGTTGCAGCTTTTGCGCCGGATTCCGGCCAGTCGACGGCAGAACTGGCAAATAGCTTCCCTGCTCCGCCAGGGAGCGCCAGCCTCGCTAAAACGGCAGAGGGGTATTTATATCTGCCGACAAAAGCGGTCAGCGAGAATTTTGCCCCTGACGTGAAGGACGTTGAGCGCAGCGTTATTGCCGCGACGCAGAGCCCCATTAAGGCCAATGCGTTTGGGGAGAAAGTCGCGCATGCCGCCTGGCATGACAAACCGAGCTGGTATGTGGTCAGCAAAAATGACCGGATGATCAATCCTGAGCTTGAGCGCGCAATGGCGAACAAAATCAACGCCAACACCACGGAGGTTGCGGCAAGCCATGTATCGATGGTCAGCCAGCCGGACGTTGTTACCCGTACGATTGAACAGGCGTTATCGGGTCAACAGTGATAAAAAAAGCCCGCATGATGAACGGTTCGACTTCGGGCCACGCCATCCTACGGGCTTTATGTACTTCCGGCTCCTGTAACGGGGTTATGTGCGGTTTTGTCACAAACGCGCCTTCGCCCTCACTGAACCATCAGAAGCTATACGTCACCTTCAAACTTCCCACAGGAGACGTTTTTCGCTGAACAATGGGGCTATCGCCCGCCTCTCCCGTCAGCTGCGTAACGCCAGCTGCGGCAAGCAGGCTCCAGCGGGAGGTGAGCTTATGGGTCCAGTCCAGGTTCAGCGAATAGGCGTATATGCCCGATCCGGCATCATGTCGGGCAAATCCCGATGCGGCCGACTGGGCGGCGCTGACCCCGTAGTACGTTTGCATGTACTTGCTGGATCCCCAGCTGCCGGTCAGCGCCAGCGTCACCGAGTTTTCAGGAGAGGTGTAGAGCGGGCTGGCAATGCCGAAGTGCACAGCCTCACCGTTGTCTCTTTCCGAAACCGGGACCTCAGCCTGCAGCTGCACGTTAAGCCAGTCAGTTACCCTGTACCCCAGCCCCGGCACAACGACGGCTGAGCCTTTGATGTCACCCATCCCCCGCAGGTAGTCGCTGCCGGAGGCGATTGAATCGCTGCTTACGTCGCGATCCTTACGTCCTGCGCGATAGCTCAGCGCAGCGCTGTAATCCAGGTTGCCAACGCGGTTGCCGTAGCCGAGCCCGCGGGTGGTACTGATAAAGAACCCATTTGCCATCGCGTAATCAACCACCTGAGCCGCAGTAACGCGGCTCTTATCCGAACCGGAATAGCGTGGCGCAACATCCACGCCGCCCCCCAGGGTTAACACGTTGTCCTGGCGCTGCCCGGCCGCCAGCGCCGGGGTAGCCAGTAACGCCAGGACGGCCCCCGACAGGATGCTTTTCACGCTGCGACCGATGAGTGAACGGGGGAACCTGTGACGCAGTTTGCAGTTTCTCATTAAAGAAGCCCTTTTGGATTCAGATGGTTACGATTCAGGCGGTGTTAAACGCCAGCGCGCTCATTCTGAATACCCTCCCTAAGGTTCTTATGAGCCGAAAATGAAGAAACGCTGAAGCACGTGCTGGTTCTGTAAAGCTGAATGATTTCCTGATACCGTTTTTTTCTTAAGCTGTTCTTCATCCACTGCTGATACCGTTACCTTTGTGAAAATTCTACTAATTGAAGACGACCTGGATCTCGGCAACGGCGTACGTTTCGCCCTTGCAGATCAAGGATTTGATGTCATATGGGTACGCCGGAAAGAGGATGCGCTGCATCAGCTTGAGCTCTGCGTGCCGGAGCTTATCCTGCTCGACCTGGGGCTGCCCGATGGCGATGGCATGAGCCTGATGACGCGTCTGCGTCAGCAGCTCCGGGGGATCCCCGTCATTATCCTGACGGCGCGAGGCACGCTGCAGGACCGCCTGTGCGGGCTGGACGCGGGCGCGGACGACTATCTGGTCAAACCTTTTGTTCTCGCCGAGCTGCTGGCACGCGTGAGAGCCCTTGCGCGACGCAGTTACGGTTTTGAAAATGAGGCAATAGCAATTCGCGGTTTGTCGCTTCATATTCCGACGCGTCGCGTAACGGTGAGCGCACGCCACGTTGAGCTGACGGCAAGCGAATATGCGCTGCTTGAAACGTTAATGCTGCGCGCCGATCGCGTGCTTACGCGGCGGTATCTGGAAGAGAGGATATTCGGCACGAAAGAAAATCTCAGCAACGCGCTCGACGTGCATATGGGTAACCTGCGGCGAAAAATTGGCGATGGCTTTGTGCGAACGGTGCGGGGCGTAGGGTACGTCATTGATACCGTACCGGTTCAGAAGGCGGCAGGTTGATGCGTAATTTTTGGTACCGCCTCAGGCTCCCTACGCTGGTCAGGCGAATGCTGGTCGCCCAGATGCTGCTGCTTACGTTGCTCTGGTGTTTCTTTTTAACCTTCATTTTGCTGGAGGACCTGCGCAGCCCTCCAATACTCACGGGCAGTGAGACTTACGAAACCCTCTTTTCCCTGGTTGAGAGCATGGAGGATAGGCCGCAGGCGCGTAATGAGGTGCTGGCCGCGTTCAGCAAGGCGCTGCGGGAGGGGTATGGCGGCGGTGAAGATCCGGAACTCGCTATCAACCTGATCGTTCGCAAGCATAATGAGATTATTTTTTCTTCGCGTGGCGCGCCAACGGAGGTGAAAAATAGCCGCCTGGGGGAAATGCAGCGCGTCCGGACCGGAGACCACACCTGGACGAGCCGCACGCTCAAATCTGCGCGCTCCGACGTGGAGGTCACCCTTTTCACCCCGGCCGGCAGCTGGAATTTCTTTATCTACCTGAACTCGCGCGGCTATTACGTCATGCCGCTGCTGGTATGCATCCCTTTTCTTCTGTTTCCCGCGTGGCTGTCAATCCGCATCGCGATGCGCCCCTGGAACAGGGTAGTGAATGAAATTTCATTGCGCACGCCAGACGATCTCTCTCCCTTAAAAGCCGTTCCCAGGCACAGGGAGCTGCGCCAGACGGTGGACGCGATTAATGACTTTCTCGCCAGGGTGCGGGAAAGCGCCGAAAGGGAAAGGGTGTTTATTGCCGATGCCGCGCACGAGCTGCGTACGCCGCTGGCCGCGATGCGAATCAACGTCGAGGCGCTTCAGTCCTCGGTCATCAGCGAAAGCCAGCAGGAGCTGCTTGCAGGCATTGTTCGCAGCAATAGCCGTGCTGCTCGTCTCGTCAATCAGCTTCTGCTGATGAAGCACAGCGAAGCGCACATCGACACGGAAATGGAGCCAGTGCCGCTGACAACGCTTATTCAGGAGCGAATGGCCGCACTGGAGCCGCTGGCATCGGCACGCGGGATTGAGTTTGAATTCTTCGCCGACGATGAAATCCATGTCGCAGGCATTCGGGAACGTCTGGTGTCGCTGATCGACAATTTAATTGAGAATGCCGTGAAGTACAGCCCTGAGGGTGGACGCATTGAGGTACAACTGCAATCGCGTGATACGTCCGCTCAGCTGCGCGTCTCAGACGCGGGCCCCGGTATCCCGGTTGAACTGCGGGAGCGCGTGTTCGACAGATTTTTCCGCGATCCTAATCAGACCCAAAGCGGGAGTGGACTGGGGCTTGCCATCGTCAAAGCCGTTACACAGCAACACAACGGCAGGGTCAATCTGAGTACGTCAGCCGAAGGTGGTCTTATGGTGACCGTTGATTTCCCGAATCCGGCGTTCGCATGAACGTAAACCCGGCGCTACACGTCCTGACATGTGTCAGCGCAGCGTTACTTCACGTATGCCGCAGATTGCTTCAATAAAATTACCGTATTTGTTATATTGTTACTTACTGATTATTCACCTCTGCGGTGCCAAAAAGAACAAGATTCACCGCAACCCAGGACAGAAAAATGTTAGATTACCGCTTCCCGACAGCTTTGCAGATGGTTCTCAGCGTAGCGATGGCGGAGCAATCGGGTGAACGTTCGACGAGTGCAATCCTGGCTTACGGCCTGGAAGCGAATCCGAGCTTTATCCGCAAATTAATGGTTCCTCTCGCCCGGGACGGCATTATCGTCTCCACGCTTGGCCGCAACGGCTCTATTCACCTTGGCCGCCCGGCTGAAGAGATCACCCTGCGTGATATCTACCTTTCCGTCACTGAAGATAAAAAGCTGTGGGCGTCCCGTCCTGACGTCCCGGCCCGCTGTGTGGTCAGCGCCAACGCCTGCTGGTACTTCAAATCAATCGCTGATGAAGCGGAGCAGGCTTCGTTAGCGGTTTTAGCGCGCCATACCGTCGCCAGCGCGCTGGAAGAGGTGAAAAAAGCCGATACCAGCGGGTGCGATCCGGTGCCGGAACTCTGTACGCAGCATAAAAAAGCGCCTTAATCCTGACGGATTGCGAAAAAAAAGCCGCCTTCACAATGAAGGCGGCTTTTTGTTATCTGCTACGTCCTACGCAGGCAACACCTCTCTTTCCGCTTTGCCGCGCGTCACGAACTTACGCAGCGTCACGTAAAAGACCGGCGTCAGGAACAGACCAAACAGCGTCACGCCCAGCATCCCGGAGAAGACGGTGATCCCGGTGACGCCGCGGACTTCTGCCCCTGCCCCGTGACCAAGGATCAGTGGAATGGTCCCGGCAATAAAGGCGATAGAGGTCATTACAATCGGGCGTAAACGCAGGCGGCACGCCTCCAGCGCAGCCTCCATGATGCCTTTGCCCTGAATTTCCAGCTCGCGGGCAAACTCCACGATAAGTATCGCGTTTTTACAGGCCAGCCCCATCAGCACGACCAGCCCCACCTGCACGAAGACGTTGTTATCGCCCCCGGTCAGCCAGACGCCGAACAGCGCGGAGAGCATCGTCATCGGCACGATAAGGATCACCGCCAGCGGCAGCGTCCAGCTTTCATACAGCGCCGCCAGCACCAGGAACGCCAGCAGCACCGCGACCGGGAAGACGATCAGCGCCGTATTGCCCTGGGTGGCCTGCTGGAAACTCAGGTCCGTCCATTCAATATTCATCCCGTTCGGCAGGATCTGCTTAGACATGGCGTCCAGCTGCGTCATCGCCTGCGCGGAAGAGAGCACGCGCGGGTCAGCATCACCAATAAGATCCGCCGCCGGGTAACCATTATAGCGGATCACCGGGTCCGGCCCGTAGGTGGTCGTGATTTTCACCATACTGCCAATCGGCACCATTTCGCCCTGGTCATTGCGTGTGCGTAAATTCGCGATATCTTCCACGCTGTCGCGGAACTGCCCGTCGGCCTGTGCCATTACGCGCCAGGTCCGTCCAAACTGGTTAAAGTCGTTTACATATGACGAGCCCAGATAGGTTTGCAGCGTGCCGAAAAGATCGGTAAGCGATACGCCCTGCGCTTTCGCTTTATCACGGTCAACCTGCACATCCAGCTGCGGAACGTTAGCCTGGTAGGTTGAGATGGGGAAATGCATACCCGGCGTCTGCATAATCGCCCCGGACATGGTGTTCACCGCGTTTTGCAGCGCGCCATAGCCCAGACCAGCACGATCCTGAATATACAGGGAATAACCGGACCCTTGACCCAGCCCTAAAATCGGCGGCGGCAGAATCGAGAAGCCAAAGCCCTGCTGGATTTGAGCGATTTTCGCATTGATCTCCGCGTTAATTTCCGCCGCAGTATGTTTACGCTGGTCGAACGGCTTCAGGCCAAAGAAGACCGTCCCGGTGTTAGGCGTATTGGTGAACTGGAGCGCGTTCAGGCCAGGAAACGCGACCGCATAATCCACGCCTTCGGTATTCATCCCGATTTCGCTCATTTTGCGGATCACCGCATCGGTACGCGCCAGCGACGAGCCTTCCGGCATTTTCACGCCGCCGATCAGGTACAGCTTATCCTGCGTCGGAATAAACCCGCCGGGTACGACTTTAAACATCACACCCGCGGCACAAAGCAGCAGCAAATAAACCGCAAACACTGCACCGCGTCGGCCAAGCGTTTTCCCTACCAGTCCCTGATAGCCGGTCGAGCTGCGATGGAAAAAGCGGTTAAACGGACGGAAAATCCAGCCGAACAGACGATCGATAAGCCGGGTCGGGAAATCTTTCGGGGCACCATGCGGCTTCAACAGCAGCGCGGCCAGCGCCGGAGAAAGCGTCAGCGAGTTGATCGCAGAGATCACCGTGGAAATGGCTATCGTTACCGCAAACTGTTTGTAGAACTGGCCGGTCACGCCAGAGAGGAACGCCATCGGCACAAACACTGCACACAGCACCAGCGCAATGGCGATAATCGGCCCGGACACTTCACGCATCGCCTGATGCGCCGCCGCAAGGGGGGCGAGCCCCTCTTCGATATTTCGCTCGACGTTCTCCACCACCACGATGGCATCATCCACCACGATACCGATGGCCAGCACCAGCCCGAACAGGCTCAGGGTATTCAGCGAGAAGCCCAGCAGGTAAAGAATGCTGAAGGTACCCACGACCGATACCGGCACCGCGATCAGCGGGATGATCGACGCGCGCCAGGTTTGCAGGAACAGGATCACCACCAGCACGACCAGCACCACCGCTTCCAGCAGCGTTTGTACAACCGCACGGATCGAGTCGCGCACAAATACCGTTGGGTCGTAAGGTGCCGCCCACTTCATATCGTCCGGGAATCGCGTGGACAGTTCGTCCATTTTGGCGCGCACCGCGTTAGACAGATCGATGGCGTTTGCCCCCGGCGACTGGAAGATACCAATCCCGACCGCGTCTTTATTGTTCAGCTGGGAGCGCAGCGCATAGCTGCCGGAACCCATCTCGATACGCGCCACGTCGCGCAGGCGGACGACCGTACCGTCCTGCGTTGTTTTCAGGACAATATTGCCAAACTCTTCTTCGGTATGCAGACGGCCCTGGGCGTTAATGGAGATCAGGAAATCGCTCTCTTTCGGCAGCGGCTCGGCGCCAAGCTGCCCGGCGGAGACCTGTACGTTTTGCTCCTGCATCGCCGTCACCACGTCCGAGGCCGTCAGTCCGCGCGCCGCCACCTTGTTTGGATCCAGCCAGACGCGCATCGCGTATTCACCCGAGCCGAAAATCTGGATCTGACCCACGCCGGGCAGACGCGCCAGCTCGTCCTTCACCTTCAGCGTGGCGTAGTTACGCATATACAGTGAATCGTACTTACCGCCAGGCGAAAAGAGATGCACCACCAGCGTCAGCGTTGGCGACTGTTTCTGAGTCGTAATGCCCAGACGCCGAACGTCTTCCGGCAGACGCGCCTCGGCCTGTGCGACGCGGTTTTGCACCTGTACCTGCGCCTGATCCGGGTCGGTACCCGGACGGAAGGTGACGGTAGTCACCAGCACGCCATCGGAGCCCGCGACGGATTTCATGTACATCATGTTTTCAACGCCGTTGATCGCCTCTTCCAGCGGCGTCGCCACGGTTTCGGCAATCACTTTCGGGTTAGCGCCCGGGTACTCGGCGCGCACCTGCACGCTTGGCGGCACGACATCAGGATATTCGCTCACCGGCAGCAGCGGGATGGCGATTAATCCTGTGATAAAAATCAGAATCGACAGTACGGCGGCAAAAATCGGCCTGTCGATGAAAAAACGGGAAAAGTCCATGGATTGGATTCTCAGGTAAGGGATCAGTTGAGGGCGGCGCTGGCGGTCATGGCAACGGTTTTCGCGTTAACCGGCATACCCGGCATAAACACTTTTTGTAAACCATCGACGATGACTTTATCCCCGGGATTCAGCCCCTGCTGTACAATACGTAAACCGTCGGCCAGACGCCCCGGCGTAATATCGCGGCGCTGCGCTTTCCCGTCTTTATCAACGACATAAACATACTTACGATCCTGATCGGTCAGCACCGCCTTATCGTCAACAAGCGTGGCTTTAAATTCCGCACTGCCCGGCAGGCGCACGCGTGCGAAGAGTCCCGGCGTGAACTGACGCTGTGAGTTATCCAGCAGCGCGCGCATGCGGATTGTACCGGTACTCGGCGTGAGCTGGTTATCCAGGAAATCCACTTTGCCCTGATGGGGATAGCCCTCCTCACCCGTCAGACCAATCTCCACCGGCAGCGCCGTGTGGTGACTGGACGCCCCCTGCCCGCTGCGGGCCAGGTTCTGATAGTGAAGATAGGTGGACTCGTCCACGTCGAAGTAGACGTAAACCGTCTTCTGTGAGACCAGGGTGGTGAGCACGCTGGCGCTGTCACCCGCAGTCACCAGATTACCGCTGGTGATCAGCGCCCGGCTGGCGCGACCGTCGATAGGCGCGGTCACTTTGGTGAAGTCGAGGTTGAGCTGCGCGGCATCAACCGCCGCCTGCGCCGCGCGAATATCGGCCTGTGCCTGGGTAGCAGCGGAACGGCGCTGCTCCCACTCTTCACGGGATACCACGTTGGTATTGACTAATTTATCGGTACGGTTAGCCTCGCTTCGCGCCAGGCTGGCCTGCGTTTTGGCTCTCGCCAGGTTCGCCTGCGCCTGTTCCAGCGCCGCGCGATAGGTTCGGTCATCAATCGTGAACAGCACCTCGCCCTTTTTCACCTCCTGACCGTCGGTGTAATTCACTTTATCAATGTAGCCGGAGACGCGTGGGCGCAGCTGAACGCTTTCCACCGCTTCAATGCGACCGTTAAAGCTGTCCCACTGGCTAATGGATTTCACCACCACGTCAGCTGCGCTGACGACGGGCGCTTGCGGTGCAGCATTTTGCGCGACACTGTCATCGCACCCGACGAGAAGCGCGGAGAGTAAAACCACCCCCGTCGCGCTCAGATGAAAGTAACCCCAGGTTTTTTGCAGGCTCATTATTTTTATTCCGGTTATTGTAGCCGCCGGGCAAGACGCAGCGGGAGGCGCCGCGCCACTTCCTTTGTCCGGTCTGGCTTAAGGCCATTTGTGTCGTTCATCGCCACAAAACTGTAACAGTTGCGAATACACTATCGCGGCGATTGTAGGAAGGCGCTTAATTAAGTGCAAGAATAATTGTTGCACTTTATGTGCTATTTGCGGCGAAGGTAAATCACGGGTTTTGAGAAGGGATTTAAATGTAACAATAAAACTTGCAATTAATATCAAAACGGGCCACCTTTAAGTGCAACAAACAAAGATGCTTTTAATGCGTGGCGTAGGGGGAAGCAAGATGAACACGGGTGCATTCATTCACGATTTGCTCGACTGGATCGACAACAACCTTGATAGCCGCCTGGACATTGAAACCGTCTCCAGGCGAGCCGGCTATTCGAAATGGCATCTCCAGCGGATCTTCAAAGAACATACCGGCTCCCCTCTCGCCGAATATATTCGCGCGCAAAAGCTGCAAAAATCGGTTGAGCGCTTAGCCCAAAGCGATGAACCGATTCTGAACGTGGCGATCGCGCTGGGCTTTGACTCTCAGCAGTCCTTCAACCGCAGCTTTAAGCGTCAGTATGGTCAGGCTCCAGGGGCATGGCGACGCAGTATCGGCTGCCGTGGATCCCGGCAGATGAGCCAGTAATTCACGTCCCGTTCGGATATCAGTTACAAAAGAAAAACCCTCTGTAAACAGAGGGTTTTATCAGTCTTACCTGCTTATAACTTCGCAGGAAAGGTTATGGGCTTACTCCCACTCGATCGTCGCCGGTGGCTTGCCGCTGATGTCATACACCACGCGGGAAATGCCGTTCACTTCGTTGATGATGCGGTTAGACACGCGGCCTAAGAAGTCATACGGCAGGTGCGCCCAGTGCGCGGTCATGAAGTCGATGGTTTCCACAGCACGCAGGGAGACAACCCAGTCGTACTTGCGGCCATCGCCCATCACGCCGACGGAGCGAACCGGCAGGAACACGGTGAACGCCTGGCTAACCTTGTTGTACAGGTCAGCCTTGTGCAGCTCTTCAATGAAGATCGCGTCCGCGCGACGCAGCAGGTCGCAGTACTCTTTCTTCACTTCGCCCAGCACGCGTACGCCGAGGCCCGGGCCCGGGAATGGGTGACGGTAGAGCATGTCGTACGGCAGCCCCAGCTCCAGACCGATCTTACGCACTTCGTCTTTGAATAGCTCACGCAGTGGTTCAACCAGGCCCATCTTCATCTCTTTCGGCAGGCCGCCCACGTTGTGGTGAGATTTGATAACGTGCGCTTTACCGGTCACGGAGGCCGCAGACTCGATCACGTCAGGGTAGATAGTGCCCTGCGCCAGCCATTTCACGTCTTCCAGCTTCAGCGCTTCTTCGTCGAACACTTCCACGAATACGCGGCCGATGATTTTACGTTTCGCTTCCGGATCGTTCTCGCCTTTCAGCGCGTCCAGGAAGCGCTGCTCGCCTTCCACGTGAACGATGTTCAGACCGAAGTGGTCGCCGAACATGTCCATGACCTGCTGGGCTTCGTTCAGACGCAGCAGGCCGTTGTCCACGAAGACGCAGGTCAGGTTTTTGCCGATGGCGCGGTGCAGCAGCATCGCGGTCACGGAGGAGTCCACGCCGCCGGAGAGGCCGAGGATCACTTTGTCATCACCAACCTGCTGGCGGATACGCTCCACGGCGTCGTCGATGATTTTTGCCGGGGTCCACAGGGCTTCACACTGGCAGATATCACGCACGAAGCGCTCCAGCATGCGCATACCCTGACGGGTGTGAGTCACTTCCGGGTGGAACTGCACGCCGTAGAAGCGTTTTTCTTCGTTCGCCATAATCGCGAACGGGCAGCTTTCGGTGCTGGCTACGGTCACGAAGTCCGACGGGATAGCGGTGACTTTGTCGCCGTGGCTCATCCATACGTCCAGCAGCGGTTTGCCGTCTGCGGTCAGGGAGTCTTCGATACCGCGCACCAGCGCGCTGTCGGTGACGACTTCAACCTGCGCGTAGCCGAACTCACGCTCGTTAGAGCCTTCAACGTGACCGCCCAGCTGCATCGCCATAGTCTGCATGCCGTAGCACACGCCGAACACCGGTACGCCCGCTTCGAATACGTACTGCGGCGCGCGCGGGCTGTTCGCTTCGGTGGTGCTCTCCGGGCCGCCGGACAGGATGATGCCGCTTGGATTGAACTCGCGAATCTGTGCTTCCGTGACATCCCACGCCCACAGCTCACAGTATACGCCCAGCTCACGCACGCGACGCGCCACCAGTTGAGTGTACTGAGAACCAAAATCGAGGATGAGGATGCGATGTTTATGAATGTTTTCCGTCATTGACGCTAATTCCGAGGCAAGTGAAACAGATTAAATAAATCGCCCGACACGAGGTCGGGCGAAGAAAATCATGATCCCAGACGGTAGTTCGGGGACTCTTTGGTGATCGTCACGTCGTGCACGTGGCTCTCCTGGATACCCGCACCGCTGATGCGTACGAATTCCGCTTTGGTACGCAGCAGGTCAATGGTACCACAGCCGGTAAGACCCATACAGGAACGCAGGCCGCCCATCTGCTGGTGGATGATCTCTTTCAGACGGCCTTTATAGGCCACGCGGCCTTCGATGCCTTCCGGTACCAGTTTGTCAGCGGCGTTATCGGTCTGGAAGTAACGGTCGGAGGAACCTTTGGACATCGCGCCCAGGGAGCCCATACCGCGGTAGGATTTGTAAGAACGGCCCTGATAGAGTTCGATTTCGCCCGGGGATTCTTCGGTACCGGCCAGCATGGAGCCCACCATCACGGCTGCGGCACCTGCGGCGATCGCTTTGGCGATGTCGCCAGAGAAGCGGATACCGCCGTCCGCGATAACCGGAATACCGGTGCCTTCCAGCGCTTCAACCGCGTCAGACACCGCGGTGATCTGCGGAACGCCCACGCCGGTGACGATACGGGTAGTACAGATAGAGCCTGGACCGATACCTACTTTCACCGCGCTGCAACCGGCTTCCGCCAGCGCGCGAGCACCTGCGCCCGTAGCCACGTTACCGCCGATGATCTGGAGATCCGGGTATTTAGCACGGGTTTCACGAATACGTTGCAGAACGCCTTCGGAGTGGCCATGTGAGGAGTCAATCAGCAACACGTCAACGCCCGCGGCAACCAGCGCGTCAACGCGCTCTTCGTTACCTGCGCCCGCGCCAACCGCAGCGCCGACGCGCAGACGGCCATGCTCGTCTTTACAGGCGTTCGGTTTACGTTCTGCTTTCTGGAAATCTTTAACGGTGATCATGCCACGCAGGTGGAAGTTCGCATCCACAACCAGCGCTTTCTCAACGCGTTTTTCGTGCATTTTCGCCAGCACCACGTCGCGGGTTTCGCCTTCGCGAACGGTCACCAGGCGCTCTTTTGGCGTCATATAGACGCTGACAGGCTGGTTCAGGTCAGTCACGAAACGCACATCACGACCGGTGATGATGCCCACCAGCTCGTTGTCTTCGGTCACAACCGGGTAACCTGCAAAGCCGTTACGCTCGGTTAGCGCTTTCACTTCGTGCAGGGTGGTGGTTGGCAGAACGGTCTGAGGATCGGACACGATACCGGATTCATGTTTCTTCACGCGGCGAACTTCTTCCGCCTGACGCTCGATAGACATGTTTTTGTGGATAAAGCCAATGCCGCCTTCCTGTGCCAAAGCGATAGCCAGACGCGCTTCAGTCACGGTGTCCATTGCTGCGGAGAGCATAGGAATGTTCAGACGAATGGTTTTCGTCAACTGCGTGCTGAGGTCGGCAGTATTCGGCAGAACGGTGGAATGAGCGGGAACGAGGAGGACGTCGTCAAACGTCAGTGCTTCTTTAGCGATACGTAGCATGGGCAATATCTCTGACCTGGGTGGTTAAATATTGCCGTGGCATTATACAGAGCGTAACCGATTGCATCTACACTTTTTTGAAAAAAATGCTTGCGATCGCCTCTCAGCAGGTTACTATCGACTGAATAACTTGCTGATTTAGAATTTGATCCCGCTCACATGTTATCCTCTCAATCCCCCTCAATTTATACTGTCAGCCGCCTTAATCAGACGGTGCGTTTGCTGCTTGAGCAGGAAATGGGACAGGTCTGGATCAGCGGTGAAATCTCTAACTTCACGCAGCCTGCTTCCGGTCACTGGTACTTTACGCTAAAAGACGACACCGCTCAGGTGCGCTGCGCGATGTTCCGCAACAGCAATCGTCGCGTGACGTTCCGCCCTCAGCATGGCCAGCAGGTTCTGGTTCGAGCCAACATTACCCTGTATGAGCCGCGCGGCGATTATCAGATTATCGTCGAGAGCATGCAGCCCGCCGGTGAAGGCTTGTTGCAGCAGAAGTACGAGCAGTTAAAAGCCATGCTTTCGGCTGAGGGATTGTTTGACCAGCAGTTTAAAAAGCCCCTGCCCTCACCTGCCCACTGTGTTGGAGTTATCACCTCGAAAACCGGCGCGGCGCTGCACGATATTTTGCACGTCCTGAAGCGCCGTGACCCTTCCCTGCCCGTCATTATCTACCCAACTGCCGTTCAGGGTGACGATGCGCCGGGGCAGATCGTGCGAGCGATTGAGCTGGCGAATGCGCGTCAGGAGTGCGATGTCCTGATCGTCGGGCGCGGCGGCGGCTCGCTGGAAGACCTGTGGAGCTTTAACGACGAGCGCGTGGCGCGGGCAATCTTTGCCAGCCTTATCCCTGTGGTGAGCGCCGTCGGCCATGAAACGGATGTGACGATAGCCGATTTTGTCGCGGATTTACGCGCGCCCACGCCGTCCGCGGCGGCAGAGGTGGTCAGCCGTAATCAGCAGGAGCTGCTGCGCCAGATCCAGAACGGGCAGCAGCGCCTGGAGATGGCGATGGACTACTTCCTCGCCAACCGTACCCGCCGCTTTACCCAGCTTCATCATCGTCTGCAACAGCAGCATCCGCAATTGCGTCTGGCGCGTCAGCAAACCGTACTGGAGCGTCTGCGTCAGCGGATGAACTTCGCGCTGGATAACCAGCTTAAGAAAGCGATATCGCGCCAGCAGCGCACGACTCAGCGTCTGAACCAGCAGAATCCGCAGCCAAAGATTTATCGCGCACAAACGCGGATCCAGCAGCTTGAGTTCCGCCTCGCGGAAAATATCCGCTCACGCCTGAGCGCCACCCGCGAGCGTTTTGGCAATGCGGTCACCCATCTGGAAGCCGTCAGCCCACTCTCCACGCTGGCCCGCGGCTATAGCGTGACCACCGCGACGGACGGCAAAGTGCTGAAGCAGACGAAGCAGGTTAAAGCAGGGGATGTGCTCACCACCCGTCTTTCTGACGGCTGGGTCGAGAGTGAAGTGAAAGAGATCAAACCGGTGAAAAAAACGCGTCAGCGTAAAAGCGGATAAATCTTCGCCGGTTACAAACTATACTGCTGCTATTGCCTTTTTTAATAAGGAGAGCAGCATGCCCCATCTACATAGCGTCATCCCTCCGTATATTCTTCGCCGTATTATCGAAAGCGGTTCTGAGCCGCAGCAGCGCTGCGCCCGTCAGACCTTAACCCACGTCCAGACGCTGATGGCCCATATGCCGGGCAAACCCGCCGCGCCGCATGTGAATAAAGCCGGTCAGCTTGAACGTGACATCTACGATGCGAAACAGACCCAGGAGCTGCCGGGTACGCAGGTACGCTATGAAGGCCAGCCCTCCAACGGAGATGTGGCGGTGGATGAAGCGTACGATTATCTGGGTATTACCCATGATTTCTTCTGGAAGGAATATCAGCGCGATTCGCTCGATAACAAAGGGCTGATCCTCACCGGCACCGTGCACTATGGCCGTGAGTATCAAAACGCCTTCTGGAACGGCCAGCAGATGGTCTTTGGCGATGGCGACGGGGAAATCTTCAACCGCTTTACCATTGCCATCGACGTGGTAGCGCATGAGCTTAGCCACGGCGTGACGGAGACCGAAGCCGGACTCATCTACTTTGAACAATCGGGCGCGCTGAACGAGTCGTTATCCGACGTGTTCGGTTCGCTGGTGAAGCAATACCATCTTAAGCAAACCGCCGATAAAGCAGATTGGCTGATTGGTGAAGGGCTGCTGGCGGAGGGCATCAACGGGAAAGGGCTTCGCTCCATGTCTGAACCCGGCACGGCCTATAACGATCCGCTGCTCGGTAAAGATCCGCAGCCCGGGCATATGAAAGATTTCATCAAAACGCGCGAGGATAACGGCGGCGTACACCTTAACTCCGGTATCCCCAACCGCGCGTTTTACCTGGCCGCAACGGCGATCGGTGGCTACGCCTGGGAAAAAGCGGGTTATGCCTGGTACGACACGGTTTGCGATCGCAACCTGGCGCAGGATGCGGATTTTGATGCCTTTGCAAAACTGACGATAGCGCACGGCGAGAAACGCTCCGGTAGCGACGTTGGGGCGGCTATAAAACAAGCCTGGGAACAGGTAGGAGTGCTGTAATGCAGGTTCCGGAACTGACGGATGACGCCGTGGTTGAGCTGGCCCGGGAAGGCGGCGTCGCTTTTATCCCTAAGCTGAGCGGCCAGCGCACCATTGCGCTCTCCTCGCTTAATGAGGCCCAGCGCCAGCGCCTGGTGAGCATTCTGGAGCAGGCTTTCCCGCGCGGCCAGCCGCCCGGGCAAGCCTCTTCCCCCGGCAGCGGTGACCAGCGCTATTTCCGCATCCAGATTATCTGGACCGGCCAAAATCAGGCGCACTACGCCGATATCATCGTGCTGGTACCCGAGCAGGAAGCACCCGAGTCGCTGGTGGAACTGTGGCAGAAAGGTGAAGGCTGCGTGTGCGATTAAGCCTCAGCTCTGACGAACTCCACGCGTTTTTTAGAGATAAGACCGTGGCCGTTCTGGCAAAAGTAATCCACCGCACCGCAGGCCTTGAGTACCTGAAGCGGTTGATGGCAGTCAGGGCAGCGCGCTTCGAGGGGAATATCGTTATTGCAGCTGTCGCAGTGCGCGATACCGTTTTGCGGCTCGAGCGCTGCGTGGCAATCCGGACAGGTTATCGACATGCTCTCTCCTGTTGAGGTGGGCCGGGGCTGGATAACTGCCCCGGCAGGCTGAATAGTATCAGGCTTCGGTAGCCGGTTTTGTCTGCACATTTTCCAGCATGCGACGCACCGGAACAATGAGGACGATCAGCACCGCAGCACAAATCAACAGCGCGATGGAGCAACGGGCAAAGAGGTCCGGCAGCATATCCAGCTGGTCGGCCTTCACGTGACCACCAATCAGGCCCGCAGCCAGGTTACCCAGCGCACTGGCGCAGAACCACAGGCCCATCATCTGACCGCGCATTCTTTCCGGCGCCAGCAGGGTCATGGTTGCCAGACCAATCGGACTCAGGCACAGTTCCCCGAGCGTCAGCATCAGGATACTGCCTACCAGCCAGAACGGAGAAACCCCTGCTCCACCGTTGCTCAGCACGTTCTGTGCCGCCAGCATCATCAGGCCGAAGCCCGCCGCCGCGCACAAAATACCGATCACGAACTTGGTGATACTGCTCGGGCGAATATTATTGCTCGCCAGCTTCGGCCATGCCCAGCTAAATACCGGTGCCAGCAGAATGATGAACAGGGCATTAATCGACTGGAACCACACCGCCGGGATCTCAAAATCACCGATCATGCGGTTAGTGTAGTCGTTGGCGAACAGGTTGAAGGAGGTTGGCTTCTGCTCGAACGCGGACCAGAAGAACGCGGCGGAGACCAGCAGAATAAAGCATACCAGCAGCCTTGCGCGCTCTTTGCGATTCAGCCCGGCGAAGATGAACAGGTAGATGAAGTAGAGCGCGACGGAGGCGGCAATCACATATACCAGCACGCTGGCCACCGCGACCGGATTAATCACAATCACGCCCTGGGCAATCAACGTGACGATGATCGCAACACCCACAGCCAGCGCCAGCAGCCAGGCACCCACGCCGTTACGTTTCACTACTGGACTGTTCCAGGTGGAGTCCAGACCGACTTCGCTGTCGTAGCGCTTCATGGCCGGAACGGCAAACACGCGGAAGATAATCAGGGCGACCAGCATCCCGATACCGCCGATACCAAAGCCCCAGTGCCAGCCGTGGGTTTTAATCAGCCAGCCGGAAATCAGAGGGGCAATGAACGAGCCCATGTTGATGCCCATATAGAACAGCGAGAAACCGCCGTCACGACGCGCATCGCCCTTTTTGTAGAGGGTACCGACCATGACCGAGATACAGGTCTTGAACAGGCCGGAGCCGAGCACGATGAACATCAGGCCGATGAAGAACAGGTTGTCGCCCATAATGGCCGACAGGGCAATCGACAGGTGCCCGAGCGCAATCAAAATCGAACCGTACCAGACGGCCCGCTGCTGGCCGAGCCAGTTATCCGCCAGCCAGCCGCCCGGCAGTGCGGCGAGGTACATGGTGCCCGCGAAGATGCCGACAATCGCCGAGGCGTTTTCACGCGCCAGGCCCATCCCCCCGTCGTACACGGTGGCGGCCATAAACAGGATCAATAGCGGGCGAATACCGTAAAACGAGAAACGCTCCCACATCTCGGTGAAGAACAGCGAACCGAGCGGATAAGGATGGCCGAAGAAGGTTCGGCTCTCTTTTTGATTAACAGAGGATTGCATAATTCTCCCGAAAGGTATGTGTCGTGCTTGTAAACACCAGCATGTACGCCGAACGGTTACGTATCCGATCGATTTTTTACATGCGGCGAAATATTGGTTAACCATTTGATAACCAGGCGCTAGTTTTGTCTAGTACCGAACCCTGGACTTTAAGATGAAAATTCGACGATTGTCTACTTTCTTAGATATAAACATGGTTAAAAGCGAATAGTGATTGACATCACAAAGGGAAGGCAGGCCTTTTGAATGAGCGAAAAAAACCCGCGACAGGCGCGGGTTTTAGTGAGTTCGGTAAGAATTATTTGCTTTTCTTAATGTGCTTAATCAAACGCTTACGCTTACGCATCTGGTTCGGCGTCAGGGTATTACGTTTATTCGCAAACGGGTTTTCCCCTTCCTTGAACTGAATACGGATAGGCGTACCCATCACGTCCAGCGACTTACGGAAGTAGTTCATCAGGTAGCGTTTGTAGGAGTCCGGCAGGTCTTTCACCTGGTTACCGTGGATCACCACGATAGGCGGGTTATACCCCCCGGCGTGGGCATATTTCAGCTTCACGCGACGGCCACGCACCAGCGGCGGCTGGTGATCTTCTGCTGCCATGTTCATGATACGGGTCAGCATCGCCGTGCTCTGGCGGCGGGTAGAGCTGTCATAGGCTTCACGAACGGATTCGAACAGGTTGCCTACGCCGCTGCCGTGCAGGGCAGAGATGAAGTGAACGCGGGCAAAGTCGATAAAGCCCAGACGGAAGTCCAGCGTCTCTTTCACCTGTTCGCGTACTTCATTGCTCAGGCCATCCCACTTGTTGACGACGATAACCAGTGAGCGCCCACTATTAAGGATAAAGCCGAGCAGAGAGAGATCCTGATCGGAGATACCTTCACGTGCGTCAATAACCAGCAGCACCACGTTGGCGTCTTCAATCGCCTGAAGGGTTTTGATCACCGAGAATTTTTCCACTACATCGGTGATTTTCCCGCGCTTACGCACCCCTGCAGTGTCGATAAGTACGTACTCACGTTCATCGCGCTGCATTGGAATGTAAATGCTGTCGCGCGTTGTGCCTGGCATGTCGTAAACCACCACGCGCTCTTCGCCCAGAATACGGTTAGTAAGGGTAGACTTACCTACGTTTGGGCGACCAACGATAGCCAGCTTAATCGGCAGATCCTGCGGGTTGAAGTCATCTTCCGGCTCTTCCTCGCCTTCCTCTCCGGCTTCAAACTGTGCCCAGTATTCGGCGTCTTCGTCCACCTCTTCCGGCGGGTTTACTTCATCAACCCACGGCAGCAGAACGGTTTCCAGCAGGCTGGTGACGCCACGGCCATGCGAGGCCGCGATAGGATAAATATCACCCAGACCTAAAGACCAGAAATCCGCAACGGCCTGATCGGCATCGATACCGTCAGTTTTGTTCGCCACCAGGAAGGTTGGCTTTTCGCGTGAACGCAGATGTTTAGCGATAGCGGAGTCCGCGGGCATCAGGCCAGCGCGCGCATCCACCATAAACAGAACCACATCCGCTTCTTCGATAGCCAGCAGAGATTGCTCTGCCATGCGGGTTTCTACGCCGTCTTCCGTACCGTCAATACCCCCGGTATCGATACAGATGAACTCGCGTCCTTCCACCTCTGCACGACCGTACTTACGGTCACGCGTCAGCCCCGGGAAATCCGCAACCAGCGCATCACGGGTGCGTGTTAAACGGTTAAAAAGAGTGGATTTTCCAACGTTAGGGCGCCCGACAAGCGCGACCACAGGTACCATGTTTGAAGCCTCATAAAATTCAAAATAACGTCGCTTTCGCAGCGTTTTTAAAAATGTCAAAACGGCTCCTGAGTGAACAGGAGCCGTTTAGTATACTACAACCGCCGTGTAATTAACGCGTGATCGCGTACAGCGTGCCGTCTTTTGCCTGAATCAGCAGTTTGCCGTCAGCCACAACCGGGTCGGTCAGGAAGCCTGAGCCGTCCACTTTCTGCTGCGCCACGAAGCGGCCATTCTCTGGATCGATCCAGTGCATATAGCCTTCGCTGTCGCCCACCACCAGGCTGCCGTTATACAGTGCCGGTGCGGTCAGCAGACGGTGCAGCAGATCGCTCTGCGTCCACAGCGTCACGCCACCTTCGGTGCTCAGCGCCAGCAGACGGTCGTTCTGATCCACCATATAAATACGGTTGCCGTCGACAATGAAATCGTTCACGGAACCCAGCTCACGTTTCCACATGATCTGGCCGCTACGCAGGTCCAGCGCCGTCAGGTTGCCGTTATACGCCAGCGCGTAAACCACACCGTCAACGATGACCGGCGTGGTGTCCACGTCACTCAGACGGTCGATTTCAGTTGAACCGGTCGCCTGGGAAATACGCTGCTGCCAGATCATCTGGCCCTGCTGCATCAGTACTGCGCTGACACGACCGTTGTCACCACCCACAATGGCGGCGCCAAATGCAGTCGCCGGAGCAGATTCACCACGCAGAGACAGCGCTGGCATATCCAGGTTAACCGTCCATTTTACCAGACCATCGGCTTCGTTCAGCGCCTGCAACTGGCCGTTGCTGGTATGGATCAACACCAGGCCGTCGCTGACAACCGGACGTGACAAGGATTCACCGGCAACGCTGGTCTGCCATGCAACCGAACCGTCGCTGGCATTCAGCGCGTAAACCTGCGCTTTTTCGCTGCCCACATACACGTGACCGCCAGCAACGGTCAGGCCGCCAGAAAGCAGCGCAGGTTTACGGGAGAACCAGCCGTCTTTTTCCGCCAGGTTAATGGACCACACTTCTTTTCCGTCATCAGCGTTCAGCGCTTTAACGGTGCCTTTGCGATCGGCCGCATAGACCACACCGTCAGCAAATGCCGGGTGCAGGTTGGAATAAAAATCGCCAATACCATCACCCACGGAGGTGTCCCAGGCGGTGGACGGAGTGAACTGGTTTTCAACCGTCGGCAGCGGGGACATTTTGACAACGTCTTCTTCGCCACTGAACAGTGAACAACCACTCAATAACGTAACAGAAAGCAGTCCTGGCAGAAGTAATTTACGCAATTGCATTGGGTCCCTCTCAGACGGACAAATTATTTATTTTCATCTGCATCATTTCGCTCAGCGCAGGTGAAGCTTTACTATCCACGCCAGCTTGCCACGCTTTACGCGCGCCCGCTTTATCACCCTTACTCAGCAGTGCTTCACCGCGAAGATCGGCGACAATAGCGGCAAAGCCATCACCTTTGATGGTATCAAGCGTTTTCAGCGCGTCGTCGGCTTTTTTCTGCTGAACCTGAATACGTGCCAGGCGCAGATTGATCACCGCTTTCAGATTTTCGTCACTGGCAGCAGCAAGCCCCTGAGACAGTTGCGCAGCGGCTTTATCCAGTTCGTTTTTATCAACATACTGCTGAGCCACTTCCAGCGCAGCCAGCGCACCGTAGGTGTTTTTGTTGTCAGCGGCAAATTTCTCCGCAGCCGTCAGCGTTTGCGGCTGATCGGCACGGATTGCGCTAACGGTGTTTTCGTAGTTCAGGGATGAACCGCGAGCAGAGTCAGCCTGATGATTGTTCCAGTAACGCCAGCCAACCAGCGCACCAACACCTAAAATAACCCCTACAACCAGTGCCTTGCCGTTTTCAGCAAAGAAGCGTTTAACCGCATCAACCTGGTCGTGTTCGTTCTCGTACATTTCCACGCAGTCCTTCTCCTTAGCCCAATAGAGTGCGCAAGTGCGCCGCAACGCCATCCTGCGTTACCGTAGTTTGCTCACCAGAGCGCAGGTCTTTAACCACCACTTCGCCGTTGGCCACTTCGGACTCACCCAGCACCAGTGCAATACTTGCGCCCCACTTATCGGCACGAGCAAACTGTTTTTTAAAGTTGCCGCCGCCGTGGTTGGTCATCAGCTTTACGTCCGGCAGCGCATCGCGCACGCGTTCGGCAAGCTGCATCGCCGCAGACTGCGTATCCGCACCTGAGGCCACCAGGTATATATCGACAACAGGATCGGCTTTAAATTCCGGATTAACTGCCTGAACCAGCAAAACAAGTCGCTCAAGGCCCATCGCGAAGCCTACAGCCGGTGCTGCGCGACCACCCAGTTGCTCGACCAGTCCGTCATAACGACCGCCAGCACAGACGGTGCCCTGCGAACCGAGGCTGGTGGTGACCCACTCAAATACGGTGCGGTTGTAGTAGTCCAGACCGCGCACCAGACGCTGGTTAACGGTATAAGCAATGCCCGCCGCTTCAAGCAGCTTGCACAGGCCAGCAAAGTGTTCGCGGGAATCCTCATCCAGGTAGTCACCCAGCGCTGGCGCATCGTTCAGCAGCGCCTGTACGTCAGGATTTTTGGAATCGAGTACGCGCAGCGGGTTGCTGTACATACGACGTTTACAGTCTTCGTCGAGCTTCTCTTTGTGTTGTTCCAGGAACGCCACCAGCGCATCGCGATAGTTCGCACGCGCTTCCAGAGAACCGATAGAGTTCAGCTCCAGGGATACGTGCTCAGAAATACCGAGCGCACGCCACCAGCGGGCAGTCAGCATAATCAGTTCGGCATCGATATCTGGTCCTTGCAGACCAAACACTTCCACGCCAAGCTGGTTGAACTGACGGTAGCGGCCTTTTTGCGGACGTTCGTGGCGGAACATCGGGCCGATATACCACAGGCGCTGCTCCTGATTGTACAGGAGACCATGTTCGATGCCGGCGCGTACGCAACCCGCCGTCCCCTCAGGACGCAGGGTCAGGCTGTCGCCGTTGCGGTCCTCAAAGGTATACATCTCTTTTTCAACCACGTCGGTCACTTCGCCGATCGCGCGTTTGAATAACGGGGTCTGCTCTACAATCGGCAAACGAATTTCGCTGTAACCGTAGCTGCCGAGCACCTGCTTCAGTGTGCCTTCAATGCGCTGCCAGATGGCGGTTTCGCCAGGCAGATAATCGTTCATGCCGCGGATGGCTTGAATGTTTTTTGCCACGTTTATTCTCTTTCTATATACAAAAAAGAACCCAAAGAATGGGTTCAATCATACATGGGAAGCAGCCTGCTTCCCATCACGTTATTTTTCAACCTGCTGAACGCTGATGCGCTGCGCTTCGTCCATCATCGTCGCTTTTGCGCGAATGCGGGCTTCAAGCTGGTCGATCATATCACTATTATCCAGACGATCTTTACGAACGCCATCTTCATAGAGACCACTTTTCTTGTTACCGCCGGTAACGCCCAGCGTGGACACCAGCGCTTCACCCGGACCGTTCACCACGCAGCCGATGATGGAAACGTCCATCGGGGTGATAATGTCTTCCAAACGCTCCTCCAGGGCATTGACGGTGCCGATCACGTCAAACTCCTGACGTGAACAGGTTGGGCAGGCGATGAAGTTGATCCCACGCGCGCGGATACGCAGTGATTTCAGGATGTCGAAACCGACTTTGATCTCTTCCACCGGATCGGCGGCCAGGGAGACGCGTAACGTGTCACCGATGCCTTCAGAGAGCAGCAGGCCGAGACCAATTGCCGATTTTACTGAGCCGCTGCGCAGCCCACCCGCCTCGGTGATGCCAAGGTGTAGCGGCTGATCGATCTGTTTTGCCAGTAGACGATACGATTCAACGGCCAGGAAAACGTCAGACGCTTTCACGCTCACTTTGAACTGATCGAAGTTAAGGCGATCCAGATGATCGACGTGACGCATGGCGGATTCGAGCAGCGCCTGCGGCGTCGGCTCACCGTACTTTTCCTGGAGATCTTTTTCCAGAGAGCCAGCGTTTACGCCGATACGGATTGGAATGTTTTTGTCGCGGGCGCAGTCAACAACCATGCGAATGCGTTCTTCGTTACCGATGTTGCCTGGGTTAATACGCAGGCAATCGACACCGTATTCAGCGACTTTCAGCGCGATACGGTAATCGAAGTGAATATCGGCAACCAGCGGAACGCTCACCTGCTGCTTGATCAGTTTGAACGCCTCAGCGGCGTCCATGGTCGGCACTGAGACGCGAACAATGTCCGCGCCGACGCGTTCTAATGCTTTGATTTGATTAACCGTCGCTTCTACATCCGTAGTACGCGTATTGGTCATCGACTGGACGGCGATAGGCGCCCCATCGCCGATTGGCACGTTCCCAACGTAAATCCGTTTCGATTTTCTACGTTGAATAGGAGCCTGGTTATGCATGTAAAATCTCCCGCATTGCCCGTCTGTTACTGTGCTGCTGATTGTTCGGCATTAACGGTAAGACGCGCAACCTGGTTAGTTCTGATAAAGCGGCTCAGATCGACAGGTTTTCCTTGATACTGGATCTGTACCGCTGCCGGTGCGCCGATTTTAAGCTTGTATGGTGCCTGGCCCGTTAGATTTAACGTGCCATCTTTACGTTGCAGGCCGCTGAACAGCTTTTTACCTGTCGCGTCAGTCACTTCCAGCCAGCAATCAGCCGTGAAATTCATCACCAGCGCATTCGGGTCAACGGCAGGTGCCGCCGTACCCGCCGGGTCAGTTGGCAGTGACGCCGCGGTGTTATCTGCCGGTGCCGTTGCCGCAGGGGCGGTATCAACATTGGCCTGAGAAGGTGATACGACCGCGTTCTGAGCCTGGGCCTGGGTAGCCGGTGCGGTATTCGCCGTCGATTCTGGCGTCGCCGCTGGATCGGTTGCAGGCGTGCTGGTTGCTGTCGCCTGAGGTTCGCTGGAGGTCGCAGCCCCTTCGGTGCTCAGCGGCACGCTTTGCGCGCCGTTAGTACCAGACTGATTAAGCTCAGCGGAGGACTGATCGGCCATGGTGGTGATCTCTTCCTGTTGCGCTTTGTGGTTTTGCCACCACCATGCGCCCGTCAGGCCGACAACCACGAACAGGACCAGCCAGGTAAAGCTCATCAGCCAGCCATCGCGTTTTTTACGACGTTTGCCCAGAGAGAAGCTCTGCATCGGCGCAACTTTTGCCGCACGCACAGGCGCCTGCTTCTCCATCATCGGCAGTAATTCGTCTTCAGGAATATGAACCAGTTTGGCGTAAGAACGGATATAACCGCGCAGAAACGTTGAAGCCAGATCGGCGGGCGCCTTATCTTCTTCAATGTCGCGAACGGTGGAAACCTTCAGGCACAGGCGTTCTGCAACGGCTTGCTGGCTGAGTCCGAGTTGTTCACGGGCGTTGCGAAGACGAACGCCAGTGGAGAGTGCTGCATTTTGATCGTGAGTGGCTTCAGTATTCATTCGCTACAACTACTGGTACGTGAAAATAAGGGTTCAGGTGCCGGTGAGTCACAATGCCACCCGCACCGCGAAACTTTAGGTCAGTTAACCTGGAACAAACAGTATAAGACTGTCGGGCCGCAGATGACAGCGCTGGCAGGCCTTCACGCTAAACTGTTGTTACGTCGTTACATACTGCCCGAAAGTCGTATGAAACGCACCGTAATTATTAATCAGTCGTGATGATTGTGGCTGGTTATTCAGTAAATTAATGCTTCACGGCGCAAAAAATGCGCCGTGTCTGCATAATAATCAAACGGTTTTAACCGCGATTGACTCACCCTGCATACGCTTACGCAGCGTACGTTTGGTACGGTCAATAACGTCACCCGCCAGCTGACCACAGGCTGCGTCGATATCGTCGCCACGCGTTTTACGTACGATGGTGGTGAAACCATACTCCATCAGCACTTTTGAGAAGCGATCGATACGGCTGTTCGAGCTACGGCCATACGGCGCGCCCGGGAACGGGTTCCATGGGATCAGGTTGATCTTACATGGCGTATCTTTCAGCAGTTCAGCCAGCTCATGTGCATGCTCGGTCCCGTCGTTAACATGATCCAGCATCACGTATTCAATGGTCACGCGGCCCTGGTTAGCATTCGATTTCTCCAGGTAACGGCGCACGCCAGCCAGGAAAGTTTCGATATTGTACTTTTTGTTGATCGGCACAATTTCGTCACGGATGGCGTCGTTTGGCGCGTGAAGGGAGATGGCCAGCGCAACGTCAATCATGTCACCCAGTTTGTCCAGCGCAGGCACAACGCCGGAAGTAGAGAGCGTAACGCGGCGCTTGGAAAGACCAAAACCGAAATCGTCGAGCATGATTTCCATCGCCGGAACGACGTTGGTCAGGTTGAGCAGCGGTTCACCCATCCCCATCATCACCACGTTGGTGATTGGACGTGTACCGGTGACTTTCGCTGCACCCACGATTTTCGCAGCACGCCAGACCTGGCCGATAATTTCCGATACGCGCAGGTTACGGTTAAAGCCCTGCTGCGCCGTAGAGCAGAATTTGCACTCCAGCGCACAGCCCACCTGAGAAGAGACGCACAGCGTGGCGCGATCGTCTTCCGGGATATACACGGTTTCAACACGCTGATCGCCAACGGCAATGGCCCACTTGATAGTGCCATCTGAAGAGCGCTGCTCTTCCACCACTTCCGGTGCGCGGATTTCCGCCACTTCTTTAAGCTTATTGCGCAGCACTTTGTTGATGTCCGTCATGTCATCAAAGTTGTCACTGCAATAGTGGTACATCCATTTCATGACCTGATCGGCACGAAACGGCTTCTCGCCCATCTCTTTAAAGAACTCGCGCATCTGCTGACGGTTCAGGTCCAGCAGGTTAATTTTTCCATTTTTATTGGGAACCGCAGGAATGGCGACTTCGGAGGTATTCACTAATTCAGACATAATTTTTTCCGGCCTCGTTGTTACACGTTGTGGCCCTTGGTGGGTTGAAAAGAAACGCCCCGGTAAGCAGTCTGCTCGTCCGGGGCGTTGCATTGTACAAAGTCTGGCGCAGGGATGCCACGTTTGCACGCGGCATTTACGAAATTATTAGCGAGTGCGCGGGCACACTTCGCCTTCTGCAAAGAAGAACGCGATTTCGCGCGCAGCAGATTCAACAGAGTCGGAACCGTGGGTGCCGTTCTCGGTGAAGCTGTCTGCGTAGTCAGCGCGCAGAGTACCTGCCAGCGCGTTGTCCGGGTTGGTTGCACCCAGCAGATCGCGGTGACGCTGTACCGCGTTTTCGCCTTCCAGTACGGATACCACGATTGGGCCAGAAGTCATGAACTCGACCAGACCGTCAAAGAATGGGCGACCTTCGTGCTCAGCGTAGAAACCGCGAGCCTGTTCAACGGTCAGGTGCAGCATTTTGGTGCCAACGATCTTAAACCCTGCTGATTCAAAGCGAGCGAAGATGCTGCCAATAACGTTTTTTGCCACCGCGTTTGGTTTGATGATGGAAAAAGTACGTTCAATAGCCATTGATAACCTCTGTAAAATGTTCTGTTGTTTTTGCATACCTGAGTATGGTGTGGCGCGGATTATAAAGAGCAATAGCGCCATTGCCTATGGTTATGCATAACATTTTTTTAAAATGAGACGAAGATTAGCAACAGCTCGTATTTCGCATGCCGTACTGATGGTGAAAACAGAGCGGACACTGCTTTTCATCAGAACTAAATGACCAGAAATGACGGTGGCACGTCAAACAAACGGCTTCATATGCCGGTATGGTCACGCTTTTCGCTGTCCCGTCTGTTTGCGTCACGTTTATCGCCGCATGCTGGCATACCGCTTCGCAGCCGCCACACCCCGTACAGCGTCCGGTTTCCACGACCAGTTCAGCGTTCTCAAACCGAATCGCGTTTTCCGTACAACTCCGCCAGCACGCGCCGCAGAGTACGCAGGATTCGGTATCGAGAGTTATCTCTGCCTCGCTAAATGCAGAAAACGCCCTGCGCAGCTCACGCTGACCGGGCACGACGCAACAGGCCCGGACATCCTCACGGGGAACGTGCATCAGCGCACGCCGGGCGGTATTTACCTCGTTGACGGGTATATGTTTAAACGCCCACGCTGCTTCACCACGTCGACGAAGCGCAAGATTCAGCCGGGCAATCGCCAGCAACCAGTCAGGATACTGCTCCGCGTCGATACTGATAAAACGAACGTGGTGCTGCGCGTGCCACAGCAGAAGCTCATTCACCCCTGGCGCACGGCCAGTAAAAGGCCCAACAAGCGTATCGCCACACAGAAAACGTTTTCGCGGCGTGATGCCGGTGATGGCTTCAGCGGGGCAGACAAACAGGCAGTCACTGCATTCAATACAGCGGCTGTCATCAACCGAGACGCCGGTGTCGGTAAAAGAAAAAGCCTGTACGGGACAGACGTCCGCGCAGGCGCAGCAGGAAGAGTGGCGAAAACGGCGACGGACGCACGCATGCGTCACGTCCATCGCCGGGGCAAAGGTTAATCCGCCCATCAGCCAATACTGAAGAAAACAAAGCGCAGCATCAGCTCACCCACAATCAGCAAGGCGCTGCCCAACAGCATTGTGCCTCGCGCCGCTTTTAAGCCGCCCGCAGCAAAGCACAGCATACCCGCAACGGAAACGCACCAGCTCAGCAGATGCACGGTTCGCAGTTGCTCCAGCATTTGTAACGGTGCGTGTGGGAACGTCACAACGGTGTTGTCCATAGCCGTAATATCTGCCAGCCAGACGGGCTGCATCACCAGACGTGCAATCACCAGCAGCGTGATAATGACAATCGCCGTTCGCACGCGAGTCTGGGAACGTGCCCCAACGGCCATGCAGGCTGAACCGATAATTCCCACCGAACCGATAAACAGCACCAGGGTATTAATGTGATGCCACGTCACCACGGACGCATGCATGTAGATCTGCGCCATGCAGAACACATCCACCAGCCCGACAAGACCTGCCACAACCAACAGCGGCTTCCAGCCTAGTTTTTTGACAAACATCAGCAGCGTTGCGAGGCCAAGTGCCGCAAGATAAAGACTGGCAAAGATAATCTCACGGCTCAGCCAGGAGCTGGATACGTGACGCAGCGCGTTGAACGCATTAAGTGGATAACCCATGTGCAACGCGGAGGCGAGCAGACCGAGGCTGGCCAGCACAAACGCTCCGGCAGCCGGCAGCAGCGCGCTGCGTTGCGTGCTTCCGAAGGCCAGCCACAGCGTAACGCCAACCGATCCTTGCAGGAACAGCGTAAAAATCAGCAGCGGTAACTCATGCATGACGTTTCCCCTCTTTCTCTGCGCCCTGATGCGCTTTGATCACCAGGTTCGGTTTGGTGATGGAGGAATCAGGCAAGCCTTTCACATCACAGACCGCACCATACTTCGCCCGCAGTTCATCAATCGGCCCGAATTTAATCGCTTCGAGAGGACAGGTTGCCACACAGACAGGCTGTTCCCCCTTCGCCTGTAGATCCACGCAGAAATCACATTTGGACATCTGCCCGGTCTGCTCGTTGAGCTGTGGCGCGCCGTAAGGGCATGACCACGCGCAGTAGCCGCAGCCGACGCACTTATCAGTATCTACGCGCACAATACCGTCCCCCGGACGCTTATGCATCGCAGTGGTCGGACAGTTTTTGGTGCAGATTGGGTCGGCACAGTGGTTACAGGAGATAGAGAGCGTGTAGGCAAAAACGTTATTGCTGACGCCACCCTGCCCGGTCGGGATAAAGCTCCCGCCATTAACTTCGTACACGCGACGGAAACGACGTCCGACCTCAAGGTTGTTTTTATCTTTGCACGCTACCTGACATGCTTTGCAGCCCGAGCAGCGAGAAGAGTCGATATAAAAACCCAGCTGTTTGTCGCTTACCGGTGCGTAATGTTTAAACTGACTCATGCTTTAGCTACCTCCACCAGCATGGTTTGATGGGAATTCCCTTTCGCAAGCGCGGTAATACGTGCGGAACTGAGCACGTTCGCGCAGCCGCCCTTATCAATACCCTGCTCGTCCGGCTGCCACCAGGCACCTGCCTGCATGGCCACAACGCCTGGAATGATGCGCGGCGTGACCTCCGCCGGGATCTCGCAAATGCCGCGCGCGTTATGAATACGCACGGTATCTCCCTGCGCAATGCCGCGATTTTGCGCATCCTGCGGGTTGATCCACAGCTTTTGCTGCTGCGCCTCAATTAACCACGGGTTGGCGTACTGGGTGGAGTTAGCGCGGTTTTTTCCTTTCCAGGTAATCAGCTGGAGCGGGAAGCGTTTCGCCAGCGCGTCTTCCGGCCCTTCATGGGCAGGCACGTAGTGCGACAGCGCCGGAATTTCCGGGTGATGCATGTCGTACAGACGCTTCGAGAAGATCTCAATTTTTCCGGACGGCGTCGGGAACGGATGATTCTGCGGATCGCGAATGTTGTCTTCAAAGGCGACGAACGGCGCGCTTTTGAAAAGGTGCTGACGCGTCTTCTGTAGCGTCGCGAAGTCCGGCAGGTTTTCGTCAGGCATGGAAAGACGCGTCTGCTCCCAGATGTGCTCAATCCACGCTTTTTCGTCACGCCCTTCACTGAACGCGGGTTCGACGCCAAGCTTAGCGGCGACCTCCCGCAGCCAGTCGTAGTCTGAACGGCGTTCAAATTCAGGTTCAATGAGCTTTTCTGACAGGATCAGATAGCTTGCCGTGCCCCAGGTTTCGCCGATATTCCAGCGTTCCATAAAGCTGGTTTCCGGCAAAAGAAGGTCGGCGTATCGGGCGCTCGGCGTCATAAACAGATCGCTTGCGACGATAAACTCGATTTTCGACTCGTCTTCCAGGACACGGGTTGCCTGATGAAGATCCGGGTTCTGGTTAGCCAGATAATTTCCCGCCAGCGAGAACAGGATGCGGATATTGCTGTCCAGCTTTTCGGCATCCTTCAGGCCGACGTCCGCGGTGACCTGAGAGGCATCGTCGGCGGCCTGCACCCAGTTCATCACCGATATTTTGGCTTTGACCGGGTTGTCCGGCATCTCTGGCCCGGCGGCAAATTTCCGGTTTGCGCAGCCGCCATAGCCTGCTGCCCAACCGCCTTTCACCCCGACGTTACCCGTGAGCGTAGCCAGCAACGTCGAGCCGCGCGCGGTGCGCTCGCCGCAGTTATGACGCTGCGGTCCCCAGCCCTGGATCAGCGCAGCGGGTTTGGTGGTTGCGTAGTCGCGCGCCAGTTGCCGAATTGTTTGTGCAGGCACGTGGGTGATTTTCTCTGCCCACTCGGGCGTTTTCGCCACGCCATCTTTTGCGCCGCTCAGGTAAGCCATCAGGGATTCATTGGCCGGAACGCCTTCTGGCATAGTGTCTTCGTCAAAGCCCAGGGTGTAGCGCTGAATAAAGTCGCGATCGTGCAGGTTCTCCGTGACGATCACATACATCATCGCGTCCATCAGGGCGTTGTCCGTGGTGGGAAGCAGCGGGATCCACTGATCGGCCAGGGAGGAAACCGTATCGGAATAGCGAGGGTCGACAACAATAAAGCGAGTGCCGTTTTGCTTCATCTTCTGGTAGAAGTGGTTGCTGTGACCAAAGATCGTTTCCGTCGGGTTATGTCCCCAGAGGATGACCAGTTTGGTGTCCAGCAGCGTGTCCAGAGAACTGCCGCTGGCAGCGGTGCCATAGGTATACGGCGTTGCTGCCGCCGTGTTACCCATACTGACCGAGTGATAGCTTTCGAGATAGCCGCCGGTTAAGTTGAGCAGACGACGAACCATTTTATCGCCGGAAAAAGTCCCGCCAGACACAGCGGTGCCCACATGAACATAGCGTGAAGCCGCACCGTATTTTTGCGTAATAGTTTTTAATTGATTCGCAATAAGGGTGGTGGCTTCATCCCAGGTAATACGCTCGAATTTTCCTTCGCCACGTTTCCCTACACGTTTCATTGGGTATTTCAGCCGATCGGGATGGTAAACAAATTTCCGATAAGCCCGGCCACGCACGCAGGCGCGCATTACGGGCATTTGCGGATCCAACGCGTTATCCGGACGCGTAGAAATTCGGGTCACAACGCCCTCACTGACGTGAGCACGAATATCACACTTGCCGCCGCAGTCAAACGTACTACAGGTTTGCACCACTTTTTCTTCAGGCGTAGTGTCTGAAACCGCCGCGCCCTGTGCCTGTACTTTGCCGGTTTTGACGACAAAAGGCAGAGCGGCGAGCGCCGATCCTGCCTGAATAAACTGACGCCGGGATATGGCGGGAATAGTCCCCTCTCCCTGATGTTTATTTTTTTCCATTGCTCGTTCCTTAAAATAAAAACGCATTCTCGTTTTTTTTCAGGAACGGATATTGATAATTATCAAGCTAACTCTTGAGGAGTAACACTTAGCGATCTAACTCAAAATTGACCGTCGCCGTTTGTCCTGTTTCATCTAATACAACTAACTGATATTTACCCGACAAATATAATTGCAGTGAATAATTCTTCTGATGTCCGTCCAGCGGTTCGCCATTCAAAAACCACCATCGTTGCCCCTCCCCGCCGCTGGTTGAAACGAACAGGGTCATGTTTTTCTCACCCGGAAGACGTTTAATTACCGCCCCTTCTCTGACGCCTGACAACATCAGCGGCGCCGCATTATGGTTATCCAGCGGAGGGCAAATCGCTGAACGGGCGGGGAGACGAGCAGCCCGTTTTTCGGCAGCAGGCAGCCAGGGCTCCAGCGGCAGCGGCCAGACATCCAGCACTTTTTCTGTCGCATCAGGACAATCCGCTGCGACGCGTTTGCCTTCTTTATCCAGCCAGACCGGGAAACGGATCCCGCGAATACCCTCTTGTTCCGGCAGCAGCAGCGTAGGCGGTTCACTGCCTTCCAGCAGCCAGGTTGACAGCCGACGCCGACAGTTTTCGTTCCCTTCAGGCAGGGACTGGCCCCCCGGCCAGCAAATCACGCCCCGTCCTACGCTTGCAGGACGCGGATCGCGCGGCAGACGGGCTTCATCTACCATCGAGCGGGACTGAAGCATGTTATTGACCTGATTCAGGAGCGGAACCGCGCTGGCGAAACCAAACTGCCCGGCAACGGGCGTGCCGTCCGGACGTCCGGTCCAGATTCCAATGACATACCGGGCGTTCAGCCCGATGGCCCAGGCATCCCGGTAGCCGTAACTGGTGCCCGTTTTCCTCGCCAGCGGCGCAACCTGGGGCAGCGCACTGTCCGGCAGGGGCTGTGCTTCACTGGCGAGAATGCGACGAATGATCCACGCCGCCCCCTGCGACAGCAGCGGACGTTCGATCAGCGGATCGCCCGGCTGTAAACGCAACCGGCCCGCCTGCCCCTGCCGCGCAAAGGCACTGTAGGCGGCAGCGATATCAGCCAGGCGTGCCCCAGCGCCACCCAGGATCAGGGAGAGGTTGGGCTGCGCACCCGCGGGGAGTATGAGCGGTAATCCCGCGTTGCTCAGCATGCCTGCAAAACGTTTTGGGCCGTACGCTTCCAGTACCTGCACCGCAGGCAGGTTGAGGGAACGCACCAGGGCTTCGCTCATGCTGACCGGCCCATGGAAACCGCTGTCAAAGTTGCCGGGGCGATAATCCCCCGTTTTTCTTGGAACATCCTGTAATAACGAAGCGGGATGGATCAGGCCATCGTCCAGCGCCATGCCATAGATGAATGGCTTGAGGACCGATCCCGGTGATCGGATCGCATTGACCATATCCACGTGACTAAAGCGACTGTCATCATTGATATCTACCGAGCCTACCCAGCCACGCACTTTCATGGATGTATGATCCACGACGATCATCGCCAGTGAACTGCGGGCAGGCAGGCGCGATTTCCAGTTCATTGCCAGCTCTTCAAGCTGTCGTTGCAAAGCTGCATCCAGCGTGGTGACTATTTTTGTGTCGCGGCTTTTACTCAACATCATGCGGGAAAAGAGCGGCGCCAGCTGCGGCATCTGCCGGGGGGCCAGCCAGACCGGCTCTTCACGGGACTCTTTCACCTGCTTCTCAGACCAGACGCCCTGAGTCAGCATGCGGTCGAGCACTTTGTTCCGCGCCGCTTCGGCACGTTCCGGCCAGCGGTCGGGGCGCAGACGGCTGGGTGCCTGTGGCAGTACAGCCAGCAGCGCCGCGTCGGAATAGCTCAGCTGAGACGGCGGTTTGCCAAGATAAGTCCAGCTTGCCGCGCCCACGCCCTGCAACGTGCCGCCAAACGGGGCACGGTTGAGATACAGCGTCAGGATTTCACGCTTGGAGAGATGCCACTCCAGCTGCATCGCCCGCCACAGCTGACGAATTTTACCACCAAAGGTACGCGGATGCGGATCCAGCAGGCGTGCCACCTGCATGGTAAGCGTGCTCCCGCCAGAAACCACTCTCCCGGCGGTGAGATCCTGCCAGGCGGCACGCAGTACAGAAAGCGGATTGACGCCAGGGTGATCCCAGAACCAGCGATCTTCATACTGGATCAGCGCCTCAAGATAGCGTGGGGAAACCTCTTCAATGGTAACCGGATAGCGCCAGATGCCTTCGCTGTCGGCAAAACGCCACAACGGAACACCCTGCTCATCCACCACCACTCGCGCAGGGTTGACCTCTTTCAGGGGCAACGGCCACACGCGGTCAGCGGCGACAATCAGCCCCCCTGAAAAGAGAAGCGCTCCCGCAAGCCACAGCCAGCGGGAGCGAATCAGGCGTGCTATCTGCATCTTACGGAACAACGATCAGCGGGCCACTGGCCGACCCCGTTGCCCGCCACTGCGGAACGTACATGGACTCGACCATCGGAACAGGCACCTGATAGGTTCCCGGCGTAACGGCACGGGCCAGGTAAACCAGCGTGACCGGCTGACCTTCATTGACCGGCACGGCGGCCACAAAGCGATCGTCGCGGAATTCCATGTGCTGAATATCAGACTGTTGCATCTGATTCAGCAGGTTTTGCACTTCACTGCCGCTGTCCTGCAAGCTGGCGCTGCTGCTCGCCAGATTCTGGTTTTCCAGCTCCAGACCTGCCGGGAGCAGATCCACCACCAGCGCATCCGGTACGTTCTGGCTGGCCTTCACTTCCAGCCACACCAGAACCAGCTCACCGCTCTTAAGTGAAGAGAGCGACTTGCTGCTGCCGTCTGTCGCCAGGATATGACGTTCAATCTGCAAGACGTGAGAAGATGGCTGGGGCGCATACTCCGGATAGCCAGTAGTGTCCAGTCGTACCCACAGCGGCGTCGTGCCGGTATTCGTCACCTGCAAGGCACCAGGCTGGTCGCCGTTCAGGTTTTCTACCTGCGCTTTATCACTGCTCTGGGTCTGTTCAGAGAGGGTGGTCGTTGCCTGCCACGCGCCTGACAAGGTTTGCAGTGAACGTCCAGCCAGGAACAGCGCATTGCTCTCCTGGGTTGACAGCCAGCGCTGGCTGAACGCGTCTTCAGATAACGCGTTCAACAGCCTGTTTTGCGCATCCGGCAGCAGCTTGTACTCTTCCAGCAGGGAGAGCATCAGGGCATTATCACGCAGCTGGCTGCCGTAATCCGCCATCCAGTTTCGGCTGTCGTTACGGGGTGTTTTGAGAGCCAGATCCAGCGCCTGCTGGCTGCGCGGTGTATCCCCCATCAGTTTGAGTGCCATGCCCAGCTGCATCAACGGAAGCCCGGAAGCGGCCTGAGCGTGACGCTCCCAGATTTCACGCAGTGCACCGAGCGGCGCTTTTTGCTGACGAGCCAGCACCAGCGAAGCATACGCCTGGACAGCAAATTTGCTGGCCTGGGTGTCGTCGCTGTAGCGGATGGACATCATCCCCGGATCCTGTAAATAGCGCAGCAGTCGGCTGTTGGCGTTATTCACCGCCTCGGCAGGCACGCTGTAACCCTGCTCCCCTGCCCGCACCAGGAAGTCCGTAACATAGGCGGTCAGCCAGTACTCTTCCGGGCCGTTTTTATCCCACAAGGCAAAACCGCCATCGTCACGCTGCATTTGCAGCAGACGGGAGATGCCGATATCAATGGCCGCACGGCGTTTATCGTCGGTGTCGCCTTTAATGCCCAACGCCGTAAGCTGTGCCGCGTTGGTGTAGAGGGACGGGAACAGGCCGCTGGTGGTCTGCTCAAGACATCCGTATGGATAGGCCTGAAGTTCACGAATGTAGCGCGCCAGGTTCAAAGGTGGTTTACCGCTGAGCAACAGCTGTCCCTGTAGCGTGGCAGGCGAGAAACCGTAGATATGCTGTGCTGGCGCGCTCCAGGATTCGCCAGGGTTCAGCATCGTGCCCGTATTCACCGTTTGCGCCGGGAATGCGGGGCGTACACCAATTTTCCAGCTCTTCTGCTGCGGCGCAAACGTCTCACCAGGGAGCTGAAGCCCCGTCACCTGAGCAGTTACTTCACCATCGCCATAGCCTTCCAGCGCGCGCACCGGAATAAACAGAGTGCTACGAGCGCCAGGCGGCAGCTTAACCGGCTCTGGCTGAGCACCTTCGAGCGACACCTTACCGGTTGCGGTTAACGCAATGTTCAGCGTTTGCGACTGGTCAGTAAGGTTGGTCAGGTCCAGCGTCAGGCGAGAGGTATCGCCACTTGCGAGGAATCGCGGCGTGTTAAGCTCGGTGATAATCGGAGCCGCCACAATGATTTTGCTTTCGCTGCTGCCGAAATCGTCTTCCGTCCAGGCCTGCGCCATCAGACGCAGTTCGCCGTTAAAATCGCCAATCGGCAGCGTGATGGTGCCTTCACCGTTGGCATCAAGCGTAACCGGCTGCGCCTGCTGAGCAATAATGGTGACATGGTTCACCGGTGGCTTACCGCCGCGTTTCAGTTCATCGCCGTCTCCGCCAAAGCGCAGTGCGGCCAAACGTCCCTGACCTTCAATCACCTGGCCGTAAACATCATAGATGTCCGCGCCATAGCGCTTCTGACCGAAGAAAGCTTCCCACGGATCCGGCGTGACGTAGTCGGTAATGTTCAGCACGCCGCTATCAACAGCCGAGACCAGCACGTTCACCTTCTGTGGCACAGCCCCCTCTTTTACGCTGGCTTTCACTTTCACAGAAAGCGTCTGGTTCGGACGCATTTTTTGTGGGTTATCAAGTGCGATGCTCAGGCGACGATTTTCGTCCCCCATTGGCAGATGCAGCAGACCAACCGCGCGTTTTGGCGTGGCGGATTTAGATTTATCGCCAGGACGAACCACCAGCGTGCTGAGGTAGAGATCGTGACGTTTCCAGGCCTTATCCACCGGAATGGCGAGATCCAGACCGTTAACCGGTACGTCGATCTCTTTCCACCACAGTGGCCCTTCGCTGGATTCGATCATTGCATAGCCCTTGCCTGCGGCCGGCGCTGCAATATGCAGGTTGATGGTATCGCCTGGCTGATAGGATGGCTTGTCCAGTTTCAGCGTCACACGATCCGGGCGTGCAGCACCCGTGCCATCGCTGTTATCCTGCCAGCTGTACCCCGCCCAGAAGCGCACGCTGCTGACCATGCTATCAGGGGCCTTCACTTCCAGACGGTATGAGCCCCACTCCACCGGGAAGGTGACTTTACCGGTTTCATCGGCCTTGAGGTTAAGTTCCTGCTCGCCCTCAACGAGATCTTTTTGATCAAACTGAGACTGCCAGCCCTCGCTCTCGGACCAGTTCCAGAAGTAGTCGCGACGCTCACGGACCAGACGCACCTGCAGACCAGATACCGCTTTTTTCGCCCCGCTGGCATCGGCATAGACGATGTCAAAGCTGGCGTTGCCGTTCTCGTCGACAATCGGCTGGTTGACGGTGGTATCGGTGCGGTAGTCGTACACGGCCTTGCTGGCGAACTGTGGGCGGATCCCCGGAAGTTCAGCCGCAGGCCAGATAGCCTGCTCGGCGCGTCGCGTTACCGGACGCCCGCCTGATTCCAGCAGGCTGGCCTGCAAAATCAGTTGCAGCGGCGAGTGCACCTCTTTCCACTGGCTTTCGGTGGTAACCTGTCCGCGCCCCTGTTCGTCCAGCGTAAGCTGCACTTCATCCAGGCTGCGGCTCAGGTTCTCCTCGGCAATATCACCGAACTGGAAGCCAGGCAGTGCAGGCACCGCGTCACGTAGCGGACGCAGGAAAAGCAGGCCTTGCAGAGAATTACCGTTAGCCGGCGCGCCATACAGATAATAGCCCACAACGTTAAAGTCCACATCCTCCTGCGGGGAAACCGGCGTTTTTTGCCCGGTCAGATTCAGCGCCATACGCTCAGGCATAAAATCTTCGACGTGGAAATCCCACATGCGCTGCTGGTTATCCCCCGTATTCGCGCGAATATGCCACATGCCGGTCTGGGCGCTGCTATCAAGCGGATAGTTGAAGCGATAGAGACCGTTCTCAGGTTGCACAACGACCGTACGCGCTACCTGGCCGTCCGGACGCAGCACGTCAAGTTTTACAGGCTGCTCGGGAAGCGGTTTGCCATCGCTGTCGCGAAGCAGGCCGTTAAGGATCACCGTTTCACCCGGACGATAGAGATCGCGCGGGCCAAACATAAAGAACTGTTTGCTGTAACCCGGGTTACCGGCGATATCAAACTCCGCCAGATCCAGCGCCGGAAGTTTGAGGTCAAGAAGCGTGGTCTGGCCATCTTTACTGGCCAGGATCAGCGCGGCTTCTTTATCGGTTTCCAGTTTCGCATGACCATCGGCGTCGCTGTTCGCCTCGGCCAGGGTCTGTCCTTTATCGTTCAGAAGGGTAATGGTCACGCCTGACTGCGCCGCACCGTTTTCAAGACTCTGGGTGAAGATGTCCAGGCGGTTATGATAACGGTGAGCGGACAGCCCAATATCAGTTAAGGTAAAGAGCGTCGCGGCGTTACTGTAGTTATAGTGACCAGCCTGATTCATCACGGCGATATAGACGCCAGACTGCTGGAGCGGCTTAATATCTTTGAGCGGCAGGAGTAGTTTTTCACGCGTGTTGCGCGCCGGGTTGAGGTCGAAACGGCCGGTGTAGACCAGTTCCGCCATCTTCAGCAGGTTGTCAGATTCCCAGTTGGTCAGCGAGTTACGGTACTCCCACTGGCTGACAAACGAGGCCAACGACTCCGGCTTAACGCGGTAGAAGTTCACGTCCACATTGTTGACGTTGAGCGCCATCACCGGCAACCCTTCCACCACTTTACCCGGCAGCAGCGATCCGCGGCTGGCGAATCCGACCGTCGGTTCAACATCCCGGGTGGTGATCGCTTTTTCATAGTCAATGCCGAATGTCGCTTTGTTCAGCGCCAGCAAATTACGCTCGACGGTGACGACCAGATTACGATTCGGCTCCAGATGGCGCAGGCGCAGCTCTTTCAGATTGGGGGCCAGTTCCCAGGCGCCGTCCACTTTGCCACTTTTTTTATCCACCACATGCACCGTTTTCGCAAAATCCTGGCTGGGATCCAGCGGGACAGAGAAGGTCAGAACCAGTGTCGCAGCGCCGTCGAGTTGCACTTCAGAGGCATCCAGCAGCGTCAACGCCTTACCCTGACTCTGCGCGGCCAGCTTAGCCAGCTTTTCAGGATCCGGTTTTGCCGGGGTTTTCTGTGCTGATGTAGTAGACGCTGCGGGGGCTGCGGCCTGAGGTTTGTCATCACTGTTATCACAGCCGGCAAGCGTAAAGGTGGTGAGCAGCGCGAGAGAGATCGCAGCTAAGCGAAACGGTTTCATCCTATGTCCCTGGCCTGAGGGGCCTGTTGGTCGTCGTCCGGATAAGTATTATCCGCAAGTTTCGTTAATACAAAAAGTCCAATTTTATAATCTGGAAAGCGCCTCGCAGAATGGCATCGTACTCGCATGCGAGGGTGGAACCGCGATCACACAGCGTAACGTAACATGTTACCTTTCGCGTCATTTGTTTTTAAAACAAGAAGATAGCTGGATAAGCTCGCATCATGCCTGCTAGTTTTATGACCATGACGCACCCCGAGTGCGCGGTTCAATAAGAGAGAAAGCCATGAAACGAGCCGTGAACGCCCTACAAAATTTCGGAAAATCACTTTACGGACCTGTACTTATCTTACCTATCGTCGGTCTGTTTATCGCCTTTGGGAATGTGCTGGGTAACGGCAATCTGGCCGAGTACCTGCCGTTTCTCGGCCATCCGCTGATCCAAAGTGTCGGCCAGCTGATCGCCAAATCTGCCGTGTCGGTGCTGGTCAACCTGGCGCTGGTGTTTGCCGTCGGGATCCCCATTGGCCTGGCAACCCGAGACAAAGGCTACGCGGCGCTGATTGGGCTGGTGACTTTTATCGTGTTTATCAATGCCATGAACGTGACGTTACAGCTTCAGGGAGAACTGGCCCCTGCAGAGCAGATGAAAGCCGCCGGACAAAGCATGGTTCTGGGCGTCCAGGTGCTGGAGATGGGCGTTTTCGCCGGGATCCTGACCGGGGCGCTCTCCGGTTATCTGTACAACAAATATTCCGGTGTCCAGTTTAACGGCGCGATGGCGATATACTCCGGCCACTGCTTTGTCGCGATTGTGATGTTGCCAGTCTCTATGCTGCTCGGCGTGGTCATGAGCGAACTCTGGCCGTACGCACAGCATGGAATAAGCGCCCTGGCGCTGGCGATCAAAGGGTCCGGTCCGTTTGGGGTGGCGATCTACGGTTTCCTTGAACGCATTCTGGTGCCGACGGGCCTGCATCATCTGGTCTATACGCCGTTCCTGTATACCGAACTGGGCGGTACGCAGGAGGTGTGCGGTACGGCTTACCAGGGCGCGCGCAATATCTACTTCGCCGAGATGGCCTGCCCGGACGTGAAGCAGCTCAGCAGCACCGTGGTGTGGGATGCTCGCGGCATCAGCAAGATGTTCGGCCTTCCCGCCGCCGCGCTGGCGATGTACATGACCGCGAAGCCAGAGCGTAAAGCGATTGCGAAAGCCATTCTGATCCCGGCGGCGCTGACCTCGCTGCTGGTCGGCGTAACCGAGCCGATCGAGTTCTCTTTCCTGTTTGTCGCCCCGCTGTTGTTCGTGGTGCATGCGGTGCTGACCGGCATTGGCATGATGCTGTTCACCCTGTTTGGCGTTCACGCCATCGGCGCCAACGGAATTATCGATTTTATTCTCTACAACCTGCCGCTCGGCACGGAAAAGTCCAACTGGCCCATGTACATCGTGGTCGGGCTGATCATGTTCGCCCTTTATTTCGTGGTGTTCCGCTTCCTGATCCTGCGTTTCAACATGAAAACGCCCGGTCGTGAAGATGACGATCGGGAGACGCGCCTCTACAGCAAACAGGAATACCAGGCGAAGGGAAATAACGACGGGCTGGGCGAATCGATCGTCGTCGGTCTGGGCGGTCGGGAAAACATTCAGGTGGTTGATAACTGCTACACCCGCTTACGCGTCACGGTGAAGGACATCGCCATCATCGACGAACCGCGCCTGAAAGCGACCGGCGCGAAAGGGATTATCAAACAAGGTATCAACGTTCAGGTGGTCTACGGGCTGCATGTCAAAAAAATGCGAGAAGCCGTTGAGACGTTTCTCTGAAAGGAGCTAAAGATGTTAACACCCCCATTCATTCTGTCGATTGCTGGCGGCGGCAGCACCTACACGCCAGGTATAGTGAAAAGCCTGATGGTACGCCTGCACGATTTCCCCCTGGCAGAGATTCGCCTGTATGACATCGACGAGGCGCGCCAGAACACCATTGCGCCCGTAGTGGAAAAGGTCATTCGCGACCACAGCCAGAGCATCAAATTCACGGTCACCAGCGATCCGGAGGTGGCCTTCAGCGGCGCGCATTTTGTTTTTGCTCAGATGCGCGTCGGACAGTACAAAATGCGCGAGCAGGATGAAAAAATTCCGCTGCGCCACGGGGTGGTCGGCCAGGAAACCTGCGGACCCGGCGGGCTGGCATATGGCCTGCGTACGATCCTGCCGATGGTAGAGCTGATCGATAGGGTGGAACGCTACGCGCACGAAAAGGCGTGGATCGTGAACTACTCCAACCCGGCGGCGATCGTCGCTGAGGGCGTGCGTCGCCTGCGCCCCAACGCACGCGTGCTGAACATCTGCGATATGCCTGTCGCCGCGATGCGCAATATGGGCGCCATTCTGGGCGTGGACCGTCATAAACTGGAGATGGACTATTTTGGCCTCAACCACTTCGGCTGGTTTACCCGCGTGCTGGTGGACGGCGAGGACAAGCTGCCGGAGCTGCGTAAACATATCGCGAAGTTTGGCCTGCTGACGGAAGACGCGGCCAAAACCGACCCGCAGCACTCGGATCCGTCATGGGTGAAAACCTGGCGCAACATCAAGCCGATTATGGATAACTTCCCGGAGTACCTGCCGAACCCGTATCTACAGTACTACCTGATGCCGAACCAGATTGTGGAGCATCAGAACCCGGACTATACCCGTGCCAACGAAGTGATGAACGGACGTGAGAAAAAGCTGTTTGCCGCCGCCGAAGAGTACCAGCGCAGCGGGATCTTACCGGACGCCTTCCACGTAGGTGTTCACGGCGAATTTATCGTCGATGTCGCCTGCTCACTGGCATTCAACCTGCGCCAACGTCATCTGGTGATGGTGGAAAACCGCGGGGCGATTACCAATCTGCCGTACGATGCGGTGGTGGAAGTACCTGCCTATATCACCTCCGAAGGGCCGGAGCCTGTCCGCGTGGGTCAGGTGCCGTTGTTCCACCAGACGCTCCTGCAACAGCAGCTCGCTTCTGAACAGCTGCTGGTGGAGGCAACCATCGAAGGCAGCTACGAGAAAGCGTTGCAGGCGTTTACCCTGAACCGCACCGTGCCGACCATGGAGCACGCGAAAGCGATTCTGGATGAGATGATCGAAGCCAACCGCGACTACTGGCCTGCGCTGCAAAAGGCATGGCAGGACGGTGAAGCGGTGAAAAAATAGGGGCTTGCTCGCGAGTTGAACGTGGTTAACTTGTCGGTGTCAGAAAAAACACCGACAATCCTTTTTTACGGAAAAGAATGGAGGCAACCATGTCCACCTCATATTTTGTCGCCGCCGACTGGCTGATTGAGCACGGCGACGACCCGGAAGTTCAGATTATCGACGCGCGCATGGCCCCTCCGGGCCAGGAGCATCGTGACGTTCCCGCTGAATATCGCGCAGGGCACCTGCCTGGCGCGGTTTTTTTCGATATCGAAGCCCTCTCCGATCACACCTCTCCCCTGCCGCACATGCTGCCTCGTCCGGAAGCGTTTTCCGTGGCGATGCGCGAGCTCGGCATCAGCAAAGACAAACATCTTGTTGTTTATGATGAAGGTAATCTGTTTTCCGCGCCGCGGGCGTGGTGGATGCTGAAAAACTTCGGCGTGGAAAAAGTGTCGATTCTGGCGGGCGGGCTTGCGGGCTGGAAGCGCGACGAGCTGCCGCTTCAGCAGGGCGACGTGACGCTGCCGGAAGGCGAATTCGATGCCACGTTCGACGCACACGTGGTCAAGCGCCTGACCGACGTTCTGGTCGTGAGCCACGAAAACACGGCCCAAATCGTCGATGCGCGTCCCGCTCCACGCTTCAACGCTGAAGCGGATGAGCCGCGTCCGGGACTGAAACGAGGACATATCCCGGGGGCGCTGAACGTGCCGTGGGGCGATCTGGTGTTTGAAGGCGAGCTGAAAACCACCGATGAATTGCGTGCCATTTTTGAACGTCAGGGCGTGGATTTGCATCGTCCGGTTATTGCCAGCTGCGGCTCCGGCGTGACGGCCTGCGTGGTGATCCTGGCGCTGGCAACCCTTGGCGCGAATGACGTGACGCTGTATGACGGCGCCTGGAGTGAATGGGGTGCACGGGACGATCTGCCGGTAGAACCGGCGAAATAATGGATAACCGCCTGGCAACGCTGTTAACACGCGGGTCGTCACTGACCCGCGCGGAGTATCGCGTCCTCGCCCACCTCACTGAGCATCCGCTGCTGGTGGGCAATATCACGGTGCGCGAGCTGGCGCTGGCGACATTTGTTTCCACCGCGACGATTATGCGGCTGTGCCAGAAGCTGGGCTTCAGCGGATTTAGTGAGTTTATCTGGCACTGCAAGCAGCTGCTTTCTGACACGCCGCATATCACCGTACAGTCTGCGCAACATGCAGAAATGCCCGCGCTTTTTGCCCGGTTTATTGCCAACTATCAGCAGACCTTCCAGTGGGTTACCCAGGAAAAACGCCAGCAGTTTGCCAGCCTGCTGCGCCAGAAAGAGAGCTTCTTTCTCTACGGCGCCGGGTTTTCATATCTTTTTGCCGAGTACCTGACCAAGAAGTTGCAGGTGCTGGGAAAAACCGCGTTCATCTCCGGACCGGGGGACAGCCGGAATATTTTTCTCAGCAACGCCGCACGCTATCAGGTATTTATTGCCGTTTCGCGCAGCGGCGAAACGGAGCAGGTGCTGGATAAAGCGCGGATCGCCAAAAACGTCGGCATGACGATCGTCGCGTTTACCCGCGCGTCGGCCAATACGCTGGCAGGTATGGCCGACGTGCATTTTGCCCTCTATGACGAAGCGGTACATTTCGCCGCCGAAGCCGCAGGGGTGACGTCGTTTGAGTCGAATCTGGTGCTGCTGATGGATTTACTGTTGCTGGAAGCAACGGGGTGAAGGTCACCCCGCCGTAATCAGATAATGCGGTTGGTCTTGAGATCGCGCAGGAAGCCGCCCCAGCGACGCTCGTAGAACGGGGTGATGTGCTCGGTAATAAAGTGGCTGATGCCCTGCTCACCTTTCTTCACCTGACAGATATCAATCGGCTCATCGCCCGGGAGCGTGTCGGTCGCTACGCTTCCCGCCGCCTGGATGATCTCCTCAACATCGCCGTCGGCCTCGATCCCTATCAGCAGAACAGGCTTTTCGTCAGCGCTCTCTTTGATGGAGCAGAGGAACGCGCGTTTTACCGGCTTGATGGTTTTAAACAGCGTGGTCAGGGAGTCAATCATCTGCGCGGGCGGCTCAGCCACTTCAGACAGCAGCAGCGTTTCGCCCCCTTCCAGCACCTCCTGGGTGCTGAGCGGGTTGCCTTCTTCACCAATCAGATGGCTGATTTCACGCGGAGTGAACTCTTTCCCGGTCGGCAGTTTGGCGTTGAGGAACAGCGTCTGCCCCAGGGTCATTTCGAACAGCGTGCGCACCGGCATCACCACGAACGCCTGTTCGTCTTCTACCGCTTCCTGCAAGGCCTCGAGCGAGGTAAAGAACGGGATCACCGACGTGCCGTCGTCTTTCTCCCAGTGCAGCAGATCCAGCGCGCTGTCTTCGACAACCTGCTCCCCTTCCGCGGCGGTGCCCGGCACCCAGACGGTGGATTCCAGCAGCGTGCGGAAAAAGGCCGGACGGTGGGCGGGCTCGGTCGCCGCCTGCTCCAGCAGGGTTTCTAATTCGTTTTTGGTTTCTGACATAGTTTGGCTACTTCACAATTGCCCGGCGGCGCAACGCTTGCACGGGCCTACGGGTTTTGTAGGCCGGGTAAGCGTAGCGCCACCCGGCAAAAAAGATCACTCAGCCGTCAGCAGGTTCGCCACGGTACGCACACCCAGACCGGTTGCGCCTGCTGACCACTGCTCAACCGCCGCTTTACGGTAGGTTGCGGAGCAGTCAATGTGCAGCCAGCCTTCATGGTAGTTCTCAACGAAGTGAGACAGGAAGCCTGCTGCGGTACTGGCCCCCGCCGGGTACGCCGCGCTCGCGGTGTTGTTCAGCTCGGCGAAGTTAGACGGCAGCTGGCTGCGGTGGAACTCGGCCAGCGGCAGACGCCAGAACGGCTCGTTTTCCGCCGCCGCGCTGGCCAGCAGGCGAGCGGCCAGCTTGTCGTCGAAGCTGAACAGCGCATGGTAATCGTTGCCAAGGGCAGTTTTCGCCGCGCCGGTCAGGGTCGCCATGTCGATAATCAGCTCCGGCTTCTGCGCAGAGGCGTCGATCAGGCCATCGGCCAGCACCAGACGGCCTTCGGCATCGGTGTTCATCACCTCAACATTTTTACCGTTGCGGTAGCGAATGATGTCGCCCAGCTTGAAGGCGTTGCCACTCACCATGTTATCCGCGCAGCACAGGTAGAGCTTCACGCGCTTGTTCAGACCACGGGTGATGGCGAACGCCAGCGCGCCGGTAATGGTCGCCGCGCCACCCATGTCGGACTTCATGGAGTCCATGAACGCGCTCTGCTTCAGGCTGTAACCGCCGGTATCGAAGGTGATACCTTTCCCGACCAGACAGGCAAAGACCGGCGCTTCTTTATCGCCGGTTGGGTTGTAATCCAGCGCCAGCAGGACCGGAGGACGCTCGGAGCCACGACCCACGGTGTGGATACCCATGTAATTTTGTTCGCGCAGGTCTTCACCTTTGGTGATGCGGTAGGACATCTTGTCGTCCGCCACGCCGCACAGCAGGTCAACCGCGCGCTGCGCCAGCTGCTCAGGCCCCAACTCTTCCGCCGGGGCGTTGATGGTGTCGCGCACCCAGTCGATAATTTTCAGGCGGCTTTCCAGCTCTTTCTGACCGGCTTCATCGAGGTTCGCCCACTCAATTTTACGGGTGCCTTTCGGCCCTTTGTAACCCGCCCAGAAAGCCCAGCTGCGGTCGGTGTCCCAGCCTTCGCCAGTCAGAGTGACATGCTTAATGCCCAGGCCGTCAATTTTACGCGCGGCGCGCTGGATCAGGCCCAAATCATCGTTACCCGTCAGGTGCAGGGTAATACCGTCGTTATTGATGCTCCAGGTGGCTTTCTCGCCCCAGCGTGCGTCGGCTGGCTGCGTGGAGAGCGTAATCTTCATCGCTTCGGTCATTTTATTTGTCCTTATTAGCAAACGGGCCGCCTGAAGGCAGCCCGTTAAGTGATTTACTCTGCTTCATCTAACCAGACTAACAGAATCGCCTCCAGAATTTTTTCATTGGATGCGTTTGGATCGTCGTCAAAATCCTCTAAATCGCAGATCCACTGATGCATGTCGGTGAATCGTACGGTCTTCGGGTCGAGATCCGGGTTCGCGTCGTAGAGCGCTTCGCCGATTTCACGGCTGTCAGTCCACTTCAGTCCCATATTAATGCTCGCGTGCGTGGTTGATGGTGTAGCGTGGGAATTCCACGACCAGATCTTCATCGGTCACCGCGGCCTGGCAGCTTAAGCGGCTGTCTGGCTCCAGACCCCATGCTTTGTCCAGCATGTCGTCTTCGTCTTCGGTGCTCTCGGCGAGAGAATCAAAACCTTCACGCACGATGCAGTGGCAGGTGGTGCAGGCACAGGATTTTTCACAGGCGTGTTCCACTTCGATACCTGCACGCAGGGCTACATCGAGAATGGTTTCACCGGTCTTCGCTTCCAGAACAGCGCCATCCGGACAGAGGTCCGCATGAGGCAAAATAACAATTTTTGGCATATTAAACCTCGTCCACGGACTGGCCTTTCAGCGCGACGCGGACAGATTTGTCCATGCGGCGAGCAGCGAAGTCCTGGGTTTGTTTATCAACGTTTTTAATGGCTTCTTCTATTGCGTCAGCGTCATTGCCTTCGGCCACGGCGCTTAAGCGCGCAGCAGCCTCGTCAATCACCTGGCGCTCAGCGGCGCTTAACAGCGCGGCATCGGCAGCAAGCGCGCCGTTCAGGCTCTCCAGCACGCGTGCGGCTTCCACTTTTTGTTCCGCCAGCATACGCGCCTTCACATCCTGCTCGGCGTAGCTCATTGAGTCCTGAATCATGGAGGCGATTTCGCCATCGGTCAGGCCGTAGGACGGCTTCACCTGAATGGACGATTCGACGCCGGTGGATTTTTCCATCGCCGTCACGCTCAGCAGACCGTCCGCATCTACCTGGAAGGTGACGCGAATATGCGCCCCGCCCGCCGGCAGCGCCGGAATTCCGCGCAGCGCAAAGCGCGCCAGAGAGCGGCAGTCCTGCACCAGCTCGCGCTCGCCCTGCATCACGTGGATGGACATCGCGGTCTGGCCGTCTTTGAAGGTCGTAAACTCCTGCGCGCGCGCCACCGGAATGGTGGTGTTACGCGGAATGACTTTCTCCACCAGGCCGCCCATGGTTTCTAAACCCAGAGACAGCGGGATGACGTCCAGCAGCAGCATTTCGCTGTCCGGCTTGTTGCCGACCAGGATATCGGCCTGGATAGCGGCACCCACGGCAACCACTTTGTCCGGGTCGATAGAGGTCAGCGGCGTGCGGCCAAAGAATTCCCCTACGCGCTCACGTACCAGCGGCACGCGGGTTGAGCCGCCAACCATGACCACTTCCAGCACCTCGCTGGCCTCAACGCCCGCATCTTTCAATGCGCGACGGCAGGCCAGCAGGGTACGCTTAACCAGAGGCGCAATCAGTTCGCTGAACTGGTCGCGGGTGATCTCACCCTGCCAGCCTGCGACGATCACGCTGACGGACTGCGCATCGCTCAGGGCGATTTTGGCGTCGATGGCCGCATCCAGCAGTTCACGCTGGACGCGCGCATCGCTGCGATCGCTGATGCCCGCCTGCTCGCGGATGTAGTCCGCCAGCAGATGGTCGAAGTCATCGCCGCCGAGCGCGGAATCCCCGCCGGTGGCCAGCACTTCGAACACACCGCGGCTTAAGCGCAGGATAGAGATATCAAACGTCCCGCCGCCGAGATCGTAAACCGCAATCACCCCTTCCTGACCGGAATCGAGGCCGTAGGCAATGGCTGCCGCTGTCGGTTCGTTCAGCAGACGCAGCACGTGCAGGCCCGCCAGACGCGCGGCGTCTTTGGTGCCCTGACGCTGTGCATCGTCGAAGTAGGCCGGAACGGTGATTACCACGCCGTCCAGATCGCCACCGAGCGTCGCCGTCGCGCGCGCCGCCAGCGCTTTGAGGATGTCAGCGGAAACACGAATCGGGTTCAGCAGACCGGCAAATGTCGCAATCATCGGCAGGCCGTTTTCGCTGGCCTGTAACTGGTACGGCAGATGCGGATAACGGGTCTGGATATCCGCCAGCGAGCGGCCCATCATGCGCTTAACCGAGCTGATGGTGTTAGCCGGATCGCGCGCGGCATTGGCGCGGGCATCAAAGCCGACAGCGTGACCCTGCTGCTGGTAGTGGACCACGGAAGGCAGCAGATGGCGGCCCTGCTCGTCAGCCAGCGTTTCCGCCTGGCCGCTACGCACGGTCGCCACGAGAGAATTGGTGGTGCCCAGGTCAATACCGACCGCCAGACGACGCTGGTGCGGTGCGGCGCTTAAGCCTGGCTCACTAATTTGTAATAAGGCCATAATTGCTTCCGAAATTAAAAATCGAGCAGCTTTTCTTCGAGTTGTTCAGCACTGCTTCGCAGTTTATCGAGAAAACGGAGTTTGCGCACAGTGTCTGCCGCCACATCCCAGGTCTCGTTGTTCAGTTGCTCAACCATCTGCTGATGGCGGGTATCGAACATGCCCTTTACGCGCTGGAGAAAACGTTCCAGACGCGCTTCGTCTTTAGCCTGTTCAATTTCATCCAGCTCTTCGCGAAGCTCCAGCTGCTCCATCAGAAACGCGGTGTCGCGCACGGTATGCTGTTCGCTCGCCAGATCAAAACCGTGGAGCGAGAGCAGATATTCTGCACGCGCCAGCGGATGACGCAGCGTTTGCCAGGCCTGGTTGATGGTTGCGGAGTGTGATACCGCAGCCAGCTGCTCTGCCTGCGACCCGCTGGCGAATTTATCCGGATGGTACTGACGCTGGAGATCCTGAAAACGGATCGTCAGCGCCTGGAGATCAATCGGGTATTGAGCGGGTAGTCCGAAGAGAGTGAAGTAATCCATAACAATCTCAGGGGTAGCCTGTTAGAACAAACCCCACGCGTAGCACAGCCACGGTGGGGTTATACCTTCTTACTTCGCGCTGCAGATGCGTTGTCTGCGCTCGTTCACCCCAGTCACTTACTTAAGTAAGCTCCCGGGGATTCACTCGCTTGCCGCCTTTCTGCAACACGAATTAATCGGTATAACAGCGGAACGCGGTTAAACGTGGAAGCTTTCGCCGCAACCACACTCGTCTTTGACGTTCGGGTTCGTAAATTTGAACCCTTCGTTCAGGCCTTCTTTTACAAAGTCCAGCTGAGTGCCGTTGAGAAATTGCAGGCTTTTGCCATCGACCACCACCTTCACGCCCTTGTCTTCAAACACGGTGTCATCAGACGCCGGTTCGTCAACAAACTCCAGTACGTAAGCCATACCAGAACAGCCGGAGGTACGTACGCCCAGTCGCAGGCCAAAGCCTTTACCACGGTTCGCCAGAAAAGAGCTTACTCGCGCGGCAGCGCTGTCGCTAAGGGTAATCGACATACTCAAACCTCAATTATTTTGCTTCACGTTTGCTTTTGTAATCCGCAATGGCGGCTTTGATCGCGTCTTCTGCCAGAATTGAACAGTGAATTTTCACCGGCGGCAGTTCGAGTTCTTCAGCAATGTCCGTGTTTTTGATTGCCTGTGCTTCGTCCAGAGACTTGCCCTTCACCCACTCGGTGACCAGGGAGCTGGAGGCGATAGCAGAACCGCAGCCGTAGGTCTTGAAGCGCGCGTCTTCAATGATACCTTCATTGTTGACTTTAATCTGCAACTTCATCACGTCGCCACACGCTGGCGCGCCAACCATACCGCTACCGACAGATTCGTCGCTGTTGTCAAAAGAGCCAACGTTGCGCGGGTTCTCGTAATGATCGATAACTTTTTCGCTGTATGCCATGATTGAATTCTCCTTATGTACCGATTAGTGATGTGACCATTCAATGCTGTTCAGATCCACGCCCTGCTTGAACATTTCCCACAGTGGAGAAAGGTCGCGCAGACGGCCGATGGAGTTACGAACCAGTTTGATGGTGTAGTCAATCTCTTCTTCGGTAGTGAAACGACCTAAAGAGAAACGGATAGAGCTGTGCGCCAGCTCGTCAGTCATGCCCAGCGCACGCAGCACGTAGGATGGCTCCAGGCTTGCAGACGTACAGGCAGAACCGGAAGAAACGGCCAGGTCTTTCAGCGCCATGATCAGCGACTCGCCTTCAACATAGTTGAAGCTGACGTTGAGGATGTTCGGCGCGCCCTGCTCGAGATCGCCGTTCAGATAGACTTCTTCCATATCCTTCACGCCGTCCCACAGACGGTTACGCAGCGTACGCAGGCGTGCCATCTCGCTTTCCATCTCTTCTTTCGCGATGCGATACGCTTCGCCCATGCCCACTATCTGGTGAACAGGCAAAGTACCGGAACGCATGCCGCGCTCGTGACCGCCGCCGTGCATCTGTGCTTCGATGCGGATACGTGGCTTACGACGAACGTACAGCGCGCCGATGCCTTTCGGGCCATAGATTTTGTGACCGGAGAAGGACATCAGGTCCACTTTCAGCTGGCTCAGGTCGATAGGCAGTTTGCCCACGCTCTGGGTCGCATCCACGTGGTAGATGATGCCGCGCGCACGGCACATTTCGCCGATGGTGGCGATGTCCTGCACAACACCGATTTCGTTGTTAACGTGCATGATGGAAACCAGAATGGTGTCATCACGCATCGCCGCTTCGAGCTCTTTCAGGTCGATGATCCCGTTGCTCTGCGGCGCCAGGTAAGTCACTTCGAACCCTTCACGCTCCAGCTGACGGCAGGTGTCCAGCACGGCTTTGTGTTCGGTTTTGCTGGTGATGATGTGCTTGCCTTTTTTCTGATAAAAGTTGGCTGCACCTTTGATCGCCAGGTTGTCGGATTCGGTCGCACCGGAGGTGAAAACAATTTCACGCGGGTCGGCACCGACCAGGTCAGCAATCTGATTACGGGCGATATCAACCACCTCTTCAGCATGCCAGCCAAAACGGTGTGAACGGGAAGCTGGGTTACCAAAGTTTCCGTCCAGGGTCAGACACTGCATCATTTTCTCGGCAACACGCGGGTCCACCGGCGTGGTTGCGGAGTAGTCGAGATAAATCGGTAATTTCATTGCTCTATAAACTCCGTACATCGCTTCAATGCAAGGAATCAGGCAACCGGCTGGATGTACGACCGAGTACGCGGGGTGTGACCACCCCGGCCTGATTCTGAATACTTATCTTTTTAATTACGCGCGCAGTTTAACGTCGATGGCGTCCTGCGTGCGGGTGCTGCGTTGTGAATCCTGACTGTGCTGACGACCAGAAACATCCAGAACTTCCTGGTTATTAACCAGCTCACCCAGGGTGATGTTATTCAGGAAGCCGGTAAGACGGTCGCTCAGATCGCGCCACAGCGCGTGGGTCAGGCATTTATCGCCGCCCTGACAGCCGCCTTTGCCCTGGCAACGGGTCGCGTCAACGGATTCGTCAACTGCGCTAATCACTTCGCCAACCGCAATACTGCCCGCGTCTTTACCCAGCAGATAACCGCCGCCCGGGCCACGAACGCTGGACACCAGTCCATTTTTACGCAGTCTGGAGAACAGCTGTTCCAGATAAGAGAGGGAGATCCCCTGTCGTTCAGAAATATCAGCCAACGGAACCGGGCCCGCTTCGGAGTTGAGCGCAACGTCCAGCATCGCGGTCACGGCATAACGCCCTTTAGATGTCAGTCTCATGTCTTACTTAACCTCAAACTCGCCCCTGCCCGGGGTTTTTTATTGTAAAATGGGGGTATTGCATAGCAGGGCCAAGTCTGACATTCCTGACTAAATTGGTCAACTATTTACTTGACTGTTTTAGTCAGGTATTTAACCTTCTTTGCCTCCATAACAAAGGTGCGGACTGATGCCCTCACCCCGGCCCTCTCCCAAAGGGAGAGGGAGAAAACACACTGCACTACTCTTTATTCTTCTGCTCAATCGACGCCAGGATCCCGCGCAGGATGTTCAGCTCCTGGCTTTCCGGACGCGCGCGGGTGAACATACGGCGCAGCTTGTTCATCACCTGTCCCGGGTGACCTTCGCGGATAAAGCCAGTAGAGAGCAGCGTCTGCTCCAGGTGGCCGTAGAAGCGCTCCAGATCGTCCACCAGCGGGTAGGCCGTCTCTTCTTTAGGTTCGACCGGTTTTTCCTGCGTCGCCAGCCATGCCATGCGCACTTCGTAGGCGATTACCTGCACCGCCATCGCCAGGTTAAGCGAGCTGTATTCCGGGTTGGCGGCAATCGCCACGTGGTAGTGGCACTTCTGTAGTTCCTCGTTGGTCAGGCCAACGCGTTCGCGACCAAACACCAGCGCAACCGGCGCTTGCTCCGCTTCTGAGATACTTTTCAGGCCGCATTCGCGCGGGTCCAGCATCGGCCAGGGCAGCGTACGGGAGCGCGCGCTGGTCCCCACCACCAGACTGCAACCGGCCAGGGCTTCGTCCAGGGTGTCCACAATCTGTGCATTCCCGATCACGTCGCTGGCGCCGGCCGCCAGCGCAATAGCCTGAGAGTCTGGTTTCACCAGCGGATTAACCAGCCACAGGTTCGTTAAGCCCATGGTTTTCATAGCGCGGGCCACAGAGCCCATGTTGCCGGTGTGCGATGTTTCGACCAGCACGATTCGAATGTTTTGCAGCATAATTTTTAGATGTCTGGATTCAGTGTCTGAAGAATATTCGGGCATATTATCATAAACGAGAGACATAATCCGATCCCGCTGCTATACTCTGCGCCGATTTTCCTGTTCTTTAACATCCAGTGAGAGAGACCGATGCATCCGATGCTGACCATCGCCGTGCGCGCAGCGCGCAAGGCGGGTAATGTAATTGCCAAACACTACGAAACCCCAGACTCCGTAGAAACCAGCCAGAAAGGCAGCAATGATTTCGTGACTAACGTCGATAAAGCCGCCGAAGCGATTATTATCGAAACGATCCGCAAATCTTACCCGCAGCACACCATCATCACCGAAGAAAGCGGTGAACATGAAGGTACCGATCAGGATGTTCAATGGGTTATCGATCCACTGGATGGCACCACCAACTTCGTTAAGCGCCTGCCACACTTCTCTGTGTCTATCGCAGTACGCATCAAAGGCCGTACTGAAGTCGCCGTTGTTTACGATCCAATGCGTAACGAACTGTTCACCGCGACCCGCGGTCAGGGCGCGCAGCTGAACGGCTACCGTCTGCGCTGCAGCAATGCACGCGATCTGGACGGCACGATTCTGGCGACCGGCTTCCCGTTCAAGGCGAAGCAGCACGCAACCACTTATATGAATATCCTCGGCAAACTGTTCACCGAATGCGCGGACTTCCGTCGCACCGGCTCTGCTGCACTGGATCTGGCCTACGTGGCGACCGGCCGCGTTGACGGTTACTTTGAGCTGTCACTGAAGCCGTGGGACTTCGCGGCGGGCGAGCTGATCGCACGTGAAGCTGGCGCGATTGTTTGTGACTTCACCGGCGGCCATAACTATATGTCTACCGGCAACATCGTTGCAGGTAACCCGCGCGTTGTTAAAGCCATGCTGGCAAACATGCGTGAAGAACTGAGCGATGCGCTGAAGCGTTAATCCAGTCTGTTAAGCCCGGTGGCGCTACGCTTACCGGGCCTACAAACCCCTCAGGTATGGCTAAAAAGGCCGCAACCCCCTTCCCACCGGCACCGCACTTATCCACATCGTGACCGCAGCCACCAGCAGAATCACCCCGCCCGCCAGCGCAAGCGTCGTCCAGCCAACCTGTCGCCACAATACCGGCGTTTTATTGCCGCTGAGTTTTACCGCCAGCTGACGGAAGCTGTGCACCAGCAAGGCTAACGAAGAGATAGTCAGAGATGTTCCCGCCGCCATCGCCAGCGCCGAGATCATGCCCCAGCCAAATACACCTATCACTTTGCTGAACAACAGCACCATGATTGCGCCCGAGCACGGACGCATCCCCATTGAGAGAACAATCATCAGGCGCGTACGCCAGTCGTCACCATTCTGTAATTGTTCCTGCGTCGGCAGATGCTGATGCCCGCACCCGCAGTTTTCATGGTGAAGGTGATGCGGCGCAAAGATTTTGAATTTTGGTTTTTGCAGCAACGCGCGCAATTTTTTCAGCGCCCGCCAGCAGAGAATCAGCCCCAGTAAGCCTACCAGCGCGTAACTTCCCTTCTCCAGCCAGAAGCTGCTCATATGCAGCTGGCGGGCCGGGAGCTGTAGCAGCGAAAGGACGACCACGACCAGCGCAATTGCCACACCGCCCTGAAGTAACGAGGAAGCCAGCGTCAGGCCGATACTCGATTTCAGCTTCGACGGATGGGTGGCAAGCCAGGTCGTGATGACGATTTTGCCGTGCCCCGGCCCCAGGGCATGCAGCACGCCATAGATAAAGCTGAACGCCAGAAGAGAGCCGCCCGCTTTGGACGGATTTTCCGCCACGGCTTTCAGCAGCCCGCTCATCTGCTGATTAACTTCCCGCTGCCAGAGGATACTTTTCATCATCACCTGCGGCCATGCCTGCCACAGCCAGAGCGCGCCGCCAGACGCAAACAGCAAAAAGAGCGCCAGAGGCCAGAGGTGCAGCCAGCGACGCGGCTTACTGACGGGAGAGGAGATCACTGACATTGTAACGTCACCTCCTGCGCAAACTGTTTTCCTAATTCCATGTCTTCTGGAGGCGCATCTTCTTTATCAAGGGAAACGGCAAAGTTCAGCGTCTCTTCACTGGGCGTCGGCGTGTGCACGGCAATTTTGCAGCTTTTTTGCAATATTTCTGGCAACTGTACGTCGCTGTCCTGGGCGTAATGCATATCGACATAGTAGGTTGGGTCAAACGTGGAAAACCTGTACTTCTGCCCGGCCAGCGGCTGAGGGTGCGCCAGCGGAAGGATAAACGTCAGCACCGCCTGATGGCCGTCGCGGGTCATACCGTACTCCGTGGGACGGTTAAGAAATTTCACCTTTTGTCCGTTGTGCCAGAACTCGGTGAAGTAGTGCTGACCCAGCACGTTGGCCATGACTTCCGCCGCCAGCTTTTTCCAGATCTCGTCGCCGGGCTTTGCGTTTCCGGCATCGTACAGCAGGTCGGCGGAGGTGATTTCATCCATCGTCCAGCGCATCTTCAGGCCGCTAAGCTGTGTGCCGTCCGTCACCAGTTCGGTTTTCAGGCTGATAAAGCTGTGAGGATGTGCGCTGGCGGCGGAGGTGATAACCGCCAAAAATAACGCTGTCACGCTTTGTTTAACTGTTTGCATCAATTCCTCACGTCAAAAATTCTGTGATGTTCGCCAGCAATCCTGAATGAAAGGCCTGCCGGCGCGCTTTTCAGCGCCCATCCTTTAGCTATTCTTATCAAACATTCACACTGGATACCCGACAGATGATGACGACGCTTGAAATTCCATCTGTGCTTTCCAGTTCGCAGCGCCGTTGCCAGGTGCTTTTGATGCTTTACCTGCCCGATGCTGCCGTCACCGCACAGAGCATAATCGCTGCCAACGGCGTGGACGACGTCCTGGCACGGCAAGATATAGCCGAGACGCGCGATGAAATCCAGCGCTATCATCGGCTTGATATCGTCACGCACCATGACGGTTGCTACCGTATTGAGGGCTCCGCCCTGAATCAGCGTTTGTGCCTGCTGCACTGGCTGCGCAGGGCGCTTCGGCTGTGTCCACATTTTGTCGCCCAACAGTTTACCCCTGCCTTAAAAACCGCGCTCAAACAGCACGGCATTGCCCGCCCGCTTTATGACGATGCGAACCTTCGGGCGCTTATCAACTTTTGCGCGCGCAAGCTTCAGCGCCAGTTTGAGTCCCGCGACGTACAGTTTTTACAGCTTTATCTGCAATATTGTCTGATTCAGCATCATCTGGGCAATACGCCGGAGTTTTCACCCGTTCAGCGCAGCTGGACGCAATCGAGAGGGGAATACTTTACGGCGCAGGAAATTGTCCGTCACTGGAAACGGCGCGTCCCGCAGGGAACGCACAGTGATGAACAGCTGTTCCTGGCGCTGCTGTTTATGATGCTCCGCACACCCGACCCGGTACTGGATAAACACCAGCAGGATCAGCGCCTGCGTCGGGCCATCGTGCGTATGATTGCCCGTTTCCGGGCGCAAACCGGGATGAACTTCAGCGATGAGCAAGGGCTGACCGATCAGCTGTATATTCATCTGGCTCAGGCGCTGGACCGCTCCTTATTTGACATCGGCATCGACAACAGTCTGCCGGAAGAGATCCACCGTCTATACCCCCGGCTGCTGCGCACCACTAAAGAGGCGCTGTTTGAGCTGGAAGCCGAATTTGGCCTGCGATTCTCCGGTGAAGAGATGGCTCTGGTGGCGGTGATTTTTGGTGCCTGGCTGATGCAGGAAACCGATCTTCATGAAAAACAGGTGGTCCTGTTAACGGGGGAAGATAAAGCCTGCGAGGAGTTAATTGAGCAGCAGCTTCGCGAGCTAACGCTGCTGCCGCTCAATATTCGTTATCTTAGCCTGGAAGCGTTTAAGAAGGAGGGCGCCCCCCGCGAGGCGGCGCTGGTTATTACGCCTTATCCTACCGCCCTGCCGCTGTTCTCGCCGCCGCTCATTCATGCCGTTGAGACCCTGAACACGCAGCAGCAGGAACATATTCGCATTATGCTCGAATCTTAGTTACGTGCGAGCAGCGACTTTAGGGCGGATGACGATGGCCGGTAAAGCGACCAGCGCCATCACCCAGAACACACCGTGGCCCAGGTGCTGATAGAGGAAACCGGCAAATACGGTCATCACCGCAATACTGCCGCCCATCGCCACCGCTGAATAGACTGCCTGAAGACGAATAACGTCCCCACCCTCTCGCGCCGCGATATAGCGCATCGCCGCCAAATGGCAGACGGTGAAGGTTCCGCAGTGCAGAATTTGCGCCACAATCAGCCACGGCAGATCCGTCGTCCAGCCCATGATGCCCCAGCGCGCTACGCCGCAAACGGCGGAAAGCAGCAGCAGGTCACGCGCCCCGAAACGACGGAACAGTTTTTGGCTCAGCGCGAAGATAATGACCTCCGCTACCACGCCGAGCGACCACAGGTAGCCTACCGCAGAAGCCGAGTAGCCCGCCCCCTGCCAGTAGATGGCGCTGAAGCCGTAATAGGCCGCATGCGCCCCCTGAAGCAGACAGACGCAGGCCAGGAAACGCCAGCTTTGCGCCACCAGCGAGCGCCAGGCGGGCCAGCCAGCGCTCTCCTGATGGCGGCTTTCGCCCTGCGGCATCACCGACGGACGCAGCAACATACCGAGCAGCATCGAGGCGATGCCGAGCGTTAACAGCGCCAGAATGGCGCGATAGTCATAGAGGCTGACCAGTTTCCCGACCAGCGCAGAGCCGATCACGAAGGCAATCGATCCCCACAGGCGCACGCGGCCATAGTCCATGGTGATCTGCTTTTGCCAGGTGTTCGCCAGGGCATCCGTCAGCGGCACCAGCGGGGAGAAGAACAGATTAAAGCCAACCATCACCACCATCAGCCAGGCAAACTGGTGGCTGACCCAGAAGCAGGCCGCAAAGACCAGCGTCAGGAGGGCCAGAATTCGCACCGCTTTAATCAACAGAGAGGGATCGCTGACGCGGGGTGCTATCAGCAGGCTACCCAGGAAACGTGCCACCAGCCCCGTGCCCAGCAGGATGCCGATGGTCTCAGGCGTCAGACCAATTCCCTTGAGCCAGACGCTCCAGAAAGGCAAAAAAATACCGTAACTAAAGAAATAGGTGAAATAGCTGAGCGCCAGCCAGCGCGTGGAATGCAAGACCATGAATCCCTCCCGAAATGGAGGCGATAGTCTGGCGTTAATCCCTGACTTTAGCAAGTCGTTAGCGCGCTATAAATTAACTAAAAATTAACATCATCACCAGCCGTACAGCGTATGGCGAGAGCGGTAAAACTGTATTACGTTTATAAGACATCGCCTGAAGAGGTCGTTTGCCATGAACAGCTTACGTTATTTCGATTTCGGATCCTCTCGTTCTCTCCTGCTTTTAATTGCCCGCATTGCTATCGTGGTCCTGTTTATTATTTTCGGTTATCCCAAGCTGACGGGGTTTAGCGGCACCGTTCAGTACATGACGTCGCTCGGCGCCCCCATGCCCATGCTGGCCGCGATTATTGCGGTGGTAATGGAAATCCCCGCCGCGATTCTGATCGTTCTGGGCTTTTTTACCCGCCCCCTCGCGGTGATCTTTGTCTTCTATACGCTGGGAACGGCGGTGATTGGACACCACTACTGGGATATGACGGGCGATGCGGTCCTGCCAAATATGATTAACTTCTATAAAAATGTGAGTATCGCTGGCGCCTTTATTTTGCTGGCGATAACCGGGCCGGGGGCCATCTCCCTCGACCGACGTTAGCCCATAAAAAAAGGCCGCATGAGCGGCCTTTTTCAGTTCTGAAACGCAGAGAATTATGCGTACACCGGGAAGCGTGCGCAGATGTCCAGAACTTTACCTTTAACGCGCTCGATAACCGCGTCGTCATTGATGTTGTCCAGAACGTCACACATCCAGCCCGCCAGCTCTTTCACTTCCGCTTCTTTAAAGCCACGGCGAGTTACGGCCGGAGAACCGATACGGATACCGGAAGTCACGAACGGGCTCTTCGGATCGTTTGGCACGCTGTTTTTGTTCACGGTGATGTTGGCGCGGCCGAGGGCTGCGTCAGCTTCTTTACCGGTCAGGTTCTTGTCGACCAGATCCAGCAGGAACAGGTGGTTTTCAGTCCCGCCGGATACCACTTTGTAACCGCGGTTCAGGAACACTTCCACCATCGCTTTGGCGTTCTTAGCAACCTGCTGCTGATAAACCTTGAACTCTGGCTCCATCGCTTCTTTCAGCGCGACGGCTTTCGCGGCGATAACGTGCATCAGCGGGCCGCCCTGGGCACTTGGGAACACGGCGGAGTTCAGCTTTTTGTACAGCTCTTCGTCACCGCCTTTCGCCAGGATCAGGCCACCGCGTGGACCCGCCAGGGTTTTGTGGGTGGTGGTGGTCACAACGTGCGCATGTGGAACCGGGTTCGGGTAAACGCCAGCGGCAATCAGACCGGCAACGTGCGCCATGTCGACGAACAGGTACGCGCCGATGCTGTCAGCGATTTCACGCATTTTTGCCCAGTCAACGATGCCGGAGTAAGCAGAGAAGCCACCGATGATCATCTTCGGCTTGTGCTCTTTGGCCTGCTTCGCCATGTCTTCGTAGTCAATTTTACCGGACTCATCAATACCGTAAGGGATGATGTTGTACAGTTTGCCAGAGAAGTTAACCGGAGAGCCGTGAGTCAGGTGGCCGCCCTGCGCCAGGTTCATACCCAGAACGGTATCGCCCGGCTGCAACAGCGCGGTGTAAACAGCGAAGTTAGCCTGAGAGCCAGAGTGCGGCTGGACGTTCGCGTAGTCAGCGCCAAAGAGTTCTTTCGCACGGTCAATCGCCAGTTGCTCAACGATATCAACGTATTCGCAACCGCCGTAGTAGCGCTTGCCCGGATAACCTTCAGCATATTTGTTGGTCAGCTGAGAACCCTGCGCCTGCATCACGCGCGGGCTGGTGTAGTTTTCGGAGGCGATCAGTTCGATGTGCTCTTCCTGACGTACTTTTTCCTGCTCCATAGCCTGCCACAGTTCGGCATCATAATCGGCAATGTTCATTTCACGCTTTAACATCCGCATCTCCTGACTCAGCTAACAAGTAAATTTTTGGCCTGAAAAGGCAGTCCTGTTGGACGACGGGCAACAGTATAACTGAATAGTTCTGCGATAACAGGTCTTGACAAACGATTTTACGCAAACGTTTACCTCCACGCCACGCAAGGGTTTGAGCAATAAAGCTCTCGCCATTTTCAACGGATTTCTTTTCAGCTTTGTGATGCATATTTTTCACGATGCAAAGAACCATTTACATTGCAGGGGTATTTTTATAAGATGCATCTAAAATACATCATTAAAGTAACATCAGAAGGAAGCTGCTATGCTCGACGCCCAAACCATCGCTACCGTGAAAGCCACAATCCCCCTGCTGGTTGAAACGGGTCCTAAACTGACCGCCCATTTCTACGATCGCATGTTCGCGCATAACCCGGAGCTCAAAGAGATTTTCAACATGAGCAACCAGCGTAACGGCGATCAGCGCGAAGCGCTGTTTAACGCTATTGCCGCCTATGCCAGCAACATCGAAAACCTGCCGGCTCTGCTGCCTGCGGTGGAAAAAATCGCGCAGAAGCACACCAGCTTCCAGATCAAACCTGAGCAGTACAACATCGTCGGCAGTCACCTGCTGGCGACCCTGGACGAAATGTTCAGCCCGGGCCAGGAAGTACTGGATGCCTGGGGGAAAGCCTATGGCGTACTTGCAAACGTATTCATCAACCGTGAAGCACAGATCTACAGCGAAAACGCCAGCAAGAATGGCGGCTGGGAAGGCACGCGCGCCTTCCGCATCGTTGAGAAAACCCCGCGCAGCGCACTGATCACCAGCTTTGAGTTTGAGCCAGTTGACGGTCAGCCAGTTGCCGATTACCAGCCGGGGCAGTATCTGGGCGTCTGGCTGAAGCCTGAAGGCTTCCCGCACCAGGAGATTCGCCAGTACTCCCTGACCCGCAAGCCAGACGGCAAAGGCTATCGCATTGCGGTTAAACGTGAGGAAGGCGGTCAGGTATCCAGCTGGCTGCATAACGTCGCCAGCGTGGGTGATATCGTTCATCTGGCCGCGCCAGCGGGTGATTTCTTTATGGCGGTGGAATCGGGTACCCCGGTGACGCTGATTTCCGCAGGTGTTGGTCAAACGCCAATGCTGGCGATGCTGGATACGCTGGCAAAATCAAACCACAGCGCGCAGGTTAACTGGTTCCACGCGGCCGAAAACGGTGATGTGCACGCCTTTGCAGATGAAGTAAAAGCGCTCGGAGCGGGTCTGCCACACTTTACCGCGCATACCTGGTATCGTTTACCTACTGAAGCTGACCGCGCAGCGGCACGTTTTGACAGTGAAGGCCTGATGAATTTAGGGCAGCACGAAGGGGCGTTTAGCGCACCGGGGATGCAGTTCTACGTGTGTGGGCCGGTAGCGTTTATGCAGTATGCCGCGAAGCAGCTGGTAGACCTGGGCGTGAACAAAGACAACATTCATTACGAATGTTTCGGCCCGCATAAAGTGCTGTAATCGCCCGGCGGCGCTGCGCTTGCACGGACCTGCGAAGGGTTCTGTAGGCCGGGTAAGCGCAGCGCCACCCGGCAAGAATGTTAAATCGCCGCGTCGTCTTCTTCGCCGGTACGGATACGGATCACGCGCGCCACGTCAAAGACGAAGATTTTCCCGTCGCCAATTTTACCGGTCTGCGCCGTGCGGATGATGGTATCCACACAGGTATCGACGATATCATCGCTCACCACGATCTCGATTTTCACTTTCGGCAGAAAGTCCACCATGTACTCTGCGCCACGGTATAGCTCGGTGTGGCCCTTCTGACGACCAAAACCTTTCACTTCAGTTACGGTCATCCCGGTGATGCCTACTTCTGCCAGCGCTTCACGTACATCATCCAGTTTGAAAGGTTTAATAATCGCATCAATTTTTTTCATGGTGGGTCCTTAAACTCTTGCCAGTAAGCAGCCTCGTAATCGGTTGCTCACAGTATCATATTCAGGCGAATTTTGCGGTATTACTCTTTAAAATCGTTCGCTTCCAGCTCGTGGCGTGAGAGCAATTTATAGAACTCGGTACGGTTACGCCCGGCCATGCGCGCCGCGTGGGTCACGTTGCCTTTGGTGATTTGCAGCAGCTTGCGCAGATAGTTCAGCTCGAACTGATTTCGCGCTTCCGCAAACGTCGGTAAGGCCGTGTTTTCCCCCTCGAGCGCCTGCTCCACCAGCGCATCGCTGATCACCGGCGATGACGTCAGCGCCACGCACTGCTCAATCACGTTCACCAGCTGGCGTACGTTACCCGGCCAGCTTGCGGTCATCAGGCGTTTCATCGCATCGGTGGAGAACGCGCGCACAAATGGTTTGTGGCGGTCAGCGGCCTGGCGCAAAAGGTGATTTGCCAGCAGCGGGATATCTTCCGCACGCTCGGCCAGCGCCGGGATTTTCAGGTTGACGACATTCAGTCGATAGTAGAGATCTTCGCGGAACTCGTTGCGCGCCATCACCTTGGGTAAATCACGGTGGGTGGCGGAAATAATACGCACGTTGATATCGATATCGCGGTTGCTGCCGAGCGGACGTACTTTCCGCTCCTGCAACACGCGCAGCAATTTGACCTGCAGCGGCGCGGGCATATCGCCAATTTCATCAAGGAACAGCGTGCCCCCCTCAGCCGCCTGGAACAGCCCTTCACGGCTGCTCACCGCGCCGGTAAAGGCGCCGCGGGCATGGCCGAAGAGCTCTGATTCGAGCAGCTGTTCCGGCAACGCGCCACAGTTAATGGCAATAAAAGCATTTTTACTGCGCGGGCTGGCGTTGTGGATCGCCTGGGCGAGGATCTCTTTCCCGGTCCCGCTCTGGCCGTTGATCAGCACGCTAACGTCGGATTGCGCCACCATCCGCGCCTGTTCCAGCAGGCGCAGCATTACAGGGCTACGCGTCACGATGGATTCACGCCAGGCGTCGTCGCCGGATGGCGCCGCGTGCTCAAGGGCGCTGTCGATCGCTTTATAGAGGGCGTCTTTATCCACCGGTTTGGTGAGGAAGCTGAATACCCCCTGCTGCGTCGCGGCCACCGCATCAGGAATAGATCCGTGAGCGGTGAGGATAATCACCGGCATCCCGGGCTGCTGCTTCTGGATCTCCGTGAACAGTTGCAGGCCATCCATTTCATCCATGCGCAAATCGCTGATCACCAGATCGATTTTCTCACGGCTGAGCACCTTCAGCCCCTCCTGCCCGCTTTCAGCGGTGACCACGCTGTAGCCTTCGCTGACCAGACGCATCCCCAGCAGCTTTAACAGCCCGGGATCGTCATCCACCAGTAACAGATGGGCAGGTTTACGGCTTGTCATGGCTTCACATCCTCTTGTTTCGGCGTCTCACTGTCTGGCGTCGTGGCAGAGTTGCCTTTCGACCCATCAGGCAGATAGCTGCCTGCCGGCTTACGCGTCGAGAGCTGTCTTTCGATATCGGTCAGATTTTCGAGCTTGCGGGTGGTGGTTTCCAGCTGCTCGCGCAGCGACTCCTGCTGCTGGCGAAGCGCATCAAGCTCGCTGTCGCTTGACTGCTGCAATTTGCTGTAGCGGAAACGCTCTTCAGACAGTTGTAATTGCAGGGTTTGTCCGTCCCGCCAGAGCTGATAGACCGGGCGCACCTGCGGGGGAATATTGATCACGTAAGTATCCAGCCGCGTCACGTTGGCGCGGCGTTCGACAGGCGTGATTCTGGCATCCGCCATCACGATCCCACGTTTAAACGCGTCCTGCCAGGTATCGTCCACCAGCATCGCCGCCTGGGCACGGGCCTCGGCGGGCGCCAGCCGCTGGGCGCAGTCTATTCCGCGCAGCCAGAACAGCGGATTGGATTCAACATCACGCCCCGACAGGCTCCAGATATCATCGCAACGTGTCGAAAGGAAATCAGCCAGCTGTTTTTGCGGCCATTTATCTTCCTGTTTGTGGCTAATTGCACTTTTCGGTGCATGGGTTACACAGCCTGCCAGCAGTAAGCAGGGCAGGCTGAGGCGCACATTTTTGCTGGAAAACACCGCGCGCAGTGCGCGGTAAAAGACGTGTGACATACTCACCAGGTTGTTATTCATTTCATTGATTTTTCCGGCTCAAGAGGCAGTTCGATACGAAAACAGACATCGGCGCGTTCATCACTCACGATGTTAAGCTCACCCTGCATGCGTCGTATGCAGTCGCGGGCAATACTCAGCCCCAGACCACTTCCTTTTACCGCACCTTTTCGCTGATGACTCCCCTGGAAGAAGGGTTCAAAGATCAGCGTTTTTTCATCATCCGGAATCGGGCTTCCGGTATTCGCTACGTCAATAAATACCCGCGAACCGTTGTTATTGCTTCTGATATAAATGGTACCGGATTCAGTACCATAGTGCACCGCATTGGAATAAAGATTATCCAGTACGCTCATTAACAGCATCGGTTCTGCAAGACAGGCTGGCGCGTTGAGTTCCACCTGGGTATGCATCATTTTAGCTCTTGCTGGCAGGCTATGGGCGGAGATCACCATGTCCACCAGCGGTTCAATCTCAACGCTTTCAAGCACCACAGCACCATCCGCCAGCTTGCGGTTATAGTCCAGCAGTTGTTCAATAAGCTTTTGTAAATTGCGGCTGCTGGCATCCAGAATCGCCACGATCTCTTTTTGCTCAGGGGTTAACGGCCCCGCCACTTCGTCGGCCAGCAGTTCCGTACCTTCACGCATGCTGGCCAGCGGCGTTTTGAGTTCGTGTGAGATATGGCGCAGGAACTGGTGGCGCTGCGATTCCAGCCACGCCAGGCGCTCTGAAAGCCAGATGATGCGTTGACCGACCGAGCGCAGCTCGCGCGGGCCTTTAAAAACGACCGTATCCCCGAGAGATTTACCCTCCCCCAGGCGGTTAATCATCCGCTGGATCCCCTTCACGGGGCCGATGATCATGCGGGTAAAGAGCAGCACCAGCCCCAGGCTGACGAGGAACAGCACCAGCGCCTGCCAGCCGAAGAACTGGCCGCGCTCGGCAATCTCCTGCTGGAGCTGCTGACCACGGGAAAAGATAACCGTACGGGTGGACTGAACCATCTCCGTATTGGCGTTCGCGAAGGCTTCAAGTCGGGCGGCGGCGGCGGCATCAGGACCGCTGTTTTTACACTGGAGCTGCGCCAGATCGTTCAGATCCTGACGCAGCGCCTGATAGAGTTTGTCATCTGGCAGCACCCCGGCGTGGGCGTCCAGCATTTCGCTGTAGCGTTTACGCTGGTTCTGATAGACCCTCTCCAGCGTGCGATCGTCAAGCACGCAGTACTGGCGATAGCTACGCTCCATCTCAAGCGCGGCGTTGGTCATCGCCTCGCTACGGCGAGCATCAATAAGCGTGGTGCGGTTAGTCAGGGCCGCCTGTGCACTTAACGCGTTCAGGCTTTGCCAGGCCTGCCAGGCCAGAACCAGCAAAGGTAGCAGGATCAGCAGGAAGGCCATCATAACGAGCTGTCGCAGGGAACGAGGGAAAGCGGGCCAGCGTTTCAACACATTACTCTCTTCATCCGGGTTTGAGGAGAGCGTAACTGAGTCTGCCCTTCAGATACAACAAAGCCGGGTAAAAACCCGGCTTTGTCATGGAATAAGGCGGTGCCTAACTCGACGTTTCGCCCTGGCCTGATAAAGCATTGCAATAATCAGTAGTTGGACGGCAGGCACCTTTTTGTGCGTCATTCGAAGTTTATGTAGCACGTCCCGAAGGGGCTGACATAAGAAGGTGAATGAGCCACTGGTTACTATTATGCAACACGCGTGCCAGATTGCAAAAATTAATGCTATCCTTATGATTAGTAATATTTTTATTATCAAAACGTATTGATTGTTACGTGAATGATTTCCAGGCTAAGTGTCGCTATTAAGCAACACCTTAACGGGAACCTGTCCTGCCGCATATAAATCAACAGGTTAAATGTCTCCTTTTGGAGACACTCAGACCAGAGAGTTGTCGCGATTTTGCGACAGAGACAAAAAAGCCCGGTGGCGCTCGCGCTTACCGGGCCTACAGTCAGGGCGTTGAAACTTAACCTAGTTGTTTACGTGCGTTGCGGAAAATGCGCATCCACGGGCTGTCCTCGCCCCAGTTTTCCGGGTGCCAGGAGTTGCTCACGGTACGGAAGACACGCTCCGGGTGCGGCATCATAATCGTCACCCGACCGCTTTCGCTGGTGACCGCGGTAATGCCATTTGCCGAACCGTTCGGGTTAGCCGGATAGGTTTCGGTGACCTTGCCAAAGTTATCAACAAAGCGCAGCGCCACCAGTCCTTTGCTTTCAAGCTGAGCCAGGTGCGCCGCATCACGGACTTCAACCTGACCTTCACCGTGCGAAACCGCGATTGGCATCTGCGAACCGACCATCCCCTGCAACAGCAGAGACGGGCTTTGGGTTACTTCTACCAGGCTGAAGCGCGCTTCAAAGCGGTCAGACTGGTTACGCACAAAGCGCGGCCAGGCTTCGCTGCCCGGGATCAGCTCGCGCAGGTTAGACATCATCTGGCAGCCGTTACACACCCCCAGCGCCAGCGTCTGCGGACGGTGGAAGAAGGTTTCAAACTCGTCACGTACGCGGCTGTTGAACAGGATGGACTTCGCCCAGCCTTCGCCCGCGCCCAGCACGTCACCGTAGGAGAACCCCCCGCAGGCTACCAGTGCCTGGAAATCATCCAGCCCGGTACGCCCTGCCAGCAGGTCGCTCATGTGGACGTCGATGGCGTCAAAGCCCGCCCGGTGGAAGGCCGCTGCCATTTCAACGTGGGAGTTAACGCCCTGTTCGCGCAGCACGGCCACTTTAGGACGCGCACCGGTCGCAATGTACGGCGCGGCAATGTCTTCGTTGATGTCGAAGGTGAGCTTCACGTTCAGGCCAGGATCGTTGTCGTTCGCCTTCGCGTTATGCTCCTGATCGGCACATTCCGGGTTGTCACGCAGGCGCTGCATCTGCCAGGTGGTTTCCGCCCACCACATACGCAACGTGGTGCGGCTTTCGCTGAACACCGGGTGGCCGTCGGCTTCAATCACGAAGCGGTCGCCCTGCACCGCTTTACCGAGATAGTGCACGCAGTCTGCCAGACCGTGCTGCGCCAGAATCGCTTCCACCGCGTCGCGATCTGCGGCGCGTACCTGAATGACGGCACCCAGCTCTTCGTTAAACAGCGCCGCCAGGCGGTCTTCACCAAGCGTTGCAATGTTTGCTTCAACGCCGCAGTGGCCGGTGAAGGCCATCTCTGCCAGCGTCACCAGCAGGCCGCCATCGGAACGATCGTGGTAGGCAAGCAGCTTACGCTGCGCCACCAGCGCCTGAATTGCGTCGTAGAAGCCTTTCAACTGTGCGACGTCCCGCACGTCGGCTGGCTTTTCGCCGAGCTGGCGGTAAACCTGTGCCAGCGCGGTGGCACCCAGCGCGTTATGGCCTTTGCCGAGGTCAATCAGCAGCAGGGCGTTATCTTCAGTGGAAAGCTGCGGCGTAACGGTATGACGCACGTCTTCCACGCGCGCAAACGCGGTGATCACCAGCGACAGAGGCGAAGTCATCTCGCGCTGCTCGCTGCCTTCCTGCCAGCGGGTTTTCATCGACATGGAGTCTTTACCCACCGGAATGGTCAGGCCGAGCGCAGGACACAGCTCTTCACCCACCGCTTTTACCGCTTCGTACAGGCCCGCGTCTTCGCCAGGGTGACCGGCAGCGGCCATCCAGTTCGCGGAAAGTTTGATGCGTTTGATATCGCCAATCTGCGTCGCGGCGATATTGGTCAGCGCTTCACCGACCGCCAGACGGGCAGAAGCGGCGAAGTCCAGCAGAGCCACCGGGGTGCGTTCACCCAGCGCCATCGCTTCGCCGTAGTAGCTGTCGAGGCTCGCGGTGGTCACGGCGCAGTTAGCGACCGGGATCTGCCACGGGCCGACCATCTGATCGCGTGACACCATACCGGTCACGGTACGGTCGCCGATGGTGACCAGGAAGGTTTTCTCCGCCACCGCAGGCAGGTGCAGCACGCGGTTAACCGCTTCCGCCACAATAATGCCCTGACGATCCAGCGCTTTACCCGCCGCTTTGCGGGTTGTAACGTCGCGGGTCATCTTCGGCGTTTTGCCGAGAAGCACGTCGAGCGGCAGATCGATCGGCTGGTTGTCGAAATGGGTATCACTGAGAGTCAGGTGCTGCTCTTCGGTCGCTTCACCGATGACGGCATACGGCGCGCGCTCGCGGCGGCACAGCTCGTCAAACAGCGGCAGCTGATCGGCAGCAACCGCCAACACATAGCGCTCCTGGGATTCGTTACACCAGATTTCCAGCGGGCTCATGCCTGGCTCATCGCTCAGGATATCGCGCAGGTTGAAGCGCCCGCCGCGACCGCCGTCGCTCACCAGCTCAGGCATGGCGTTAGAGAGCCCACCCGCGCCCACGTCGTGGATAAACAGAATCGGGTTGGCATCGCCGAGCTGCCAGCAGCGGTCGATCACTTCCTGACAGCGGCGCTCCATTTCCGGGTTGTCGCGCTGCACGGACGCGAAGTCGAGATCCGCATCAGACTGGCCGGAAGCCATAGACGAGGCTGCACCACCGCCCAGACCAATGTTCATTGCCGGGCCGCCGAGCACGATCAGCTTCGCGCCCACGACGATCTCACCTTTTTGCACGTGATCGGCGCGAATGTTGCCGATCCCGCCCGCCAGCATGATGGGTTTGTGGTAGCCGCGCAGCTCTTCGCCGTTGTGGCTGTCCACTTTCTCTTCGTAGGTACGGAAGTAACCGTTCAGCGCCGGACGACCAAATTCATTGTTGAACGCCGCGCCGCCCAGCGGGCCTTCGGTCATGATATCCAGCGCGGTCACAATGCGCTCTGGCTTGCCGAAATCTTCTTCCCACGGCTGTTCAAAGCCCGGGATACGCAGGTTGGAAACGGAGAAACCGACCAGACCCGCTTTTGGTTTCGCGCCGCGACCGGTCGCACCTTCGTCACGGATTTCACCGCCGGAGCCGGTCGCCGCACCCGGCCACGGAGAGATGGCCGTCGGGTGGTTGTGGGTTTCCACTTTCATCAGGATATGCGCAGGCTCCTGGTGGAAGTCATAGCGCCCTGCTTCGCGGTCGGCGAAGAAGCGGCCCACCTCGGAACCTTCCATCACCGCGGCGTTGTCTTTATAGGCAGACAGCACGTGGTCAGGGGTTTGCTCCATGGTGTTTTTGATCATTTTGAACAGCGACTTCGGCTGCTGTTCGCCGTCGATAATCCAGTCGGCGTTGAAAATTTTGTGGCGGCAGTGCTCGGAGTTGGCCTGCGCGAACATATACAGTTCGATGTCGTTCGGGTTGCGATTCAGCTTAACGAATGCATCCTGAAGGTAGTCGATTTCATCTTCTGCGAGCGCCAGACCAAGACGCAGGTTTGCGTCGATCAGCGCCTGACGCCCCTGCCCCAGCAGATCCACGCTCTGTACCGGCGCAGGCTGATGGTGGGAGAACAGTTTCTGCGCATCATCCAGAGAGTCAAACACGCTCTCCATCATGCGGTCGTGCAGCTCCGCTGTCACGGCCTGCCACTGCGCGTCGCTCAGGGTTGACGCTTCCACATAGTACGCCACGCCGCGCTCCAGACGGTTAATCTGGCTCAGGCCGCAGTTGTGCGCGATGTCGGTGGCTTTGGAAGACCAGGGGGAGATGGTGCCAGGACGTGGCGTGGCGAGGATTAATTTGCCGGTCGGCGTATGGCTGCTCAGGCTTGGGCCATATTTAAGCAGACCTTCCAGCTGTACGCGCTCCTCTGCATTCAGGGGGGCATTCAGGTCAGCAAAATGGACATACTCAGCGTAAATATTGCTTACCGGAAGGTCGGCCGCCTGAAAACGTGCCAGCAGTTTATTAATACGGAAGGCAGACAGTGCAGGCGAACCACGCAGAATTTCCATCATAAGTCTCTCGTCTTCGAAGCGCCGGGGCGCTTACAGTGTGCGCAAGGGGGGAAAACGGGCGTCATTATAGAGAATCCTGAGCGCTGACGAAACCGTTTGCGTCGAAATAAAATCATCCTTTTTGTTTAACAATAGATGTGACCTGTCTCTCTAATTGGTTGCCAACTGGCGCTACTTTGCGCAAAATGCCGCTCAATCAATGGCAAACTCTACTCTTAACATGACTACAGCACACTGAGGCAACCGGCGTCGCAGAGAATTAACTAATTGAAAAAATTAAAGATTAATTATCTGCTCATCGGCATTGTTACGTTGCTGCTGGCAGTGGCCCTCTGGCCGTCTATCCCCTGGTTCGGCAAAGCCGAAAACCGTATCGCCGCCATTCAGGAGCGGGGGGAGTTGCGCGTCAGTACCCTCTCCTCTCCGCTTATATACGACGATATCAACGGTAAAACAATTGGTCTTGATTATGAACTGGCACAGCTGTTTGCGGACTATCTGGGCGTGAAGCTTAAAGTCACCGTGCGGCAGAACATCAACCAGCTGTTTGATGATTTAGACCATGACCGTGCCGATATTCTCGCCGCAGGTCTGGTGTACAACAGCGAACGCAGCAAAAATTATCAGCCGGGCCCGACCTATTACTCCGTGTCGCAGCAGGTGGTTTATCGTGTGGGTAGCTTGCGCCCGCGCTCACTGGCCGACATTACCGACCAGCAATTGACCATTGCGCCGGGCCATGTGGTGATTGACGATCTGCGGGCGTTGAAAGAGAAAAAATACCCGAACCTCAGCTGGACGGTCGATCCTAAACTCGGCACTACCGAATTGCTGGAGCAGGTAAAAGATAAAAAGCTGGCCTATACCATTGCTGATTCGGTGGCGATCAGCCTTTTCCAGCGCGTTCATCCTGAAATCGCCGTGGCGCTGGATGTGACCGATGAACAGCCGGTAACCTGGTTTACCCAGTTAGACGACGATCAAACCGTCTCTGCGGCTATGCTCGATTTCTTTAATTCCATCAATGAAGACGGCACCCTGGCGCGTCTGGAAGAGAAATATCTCGGTCACGGTGACGATTTTGATTACGTTGACACCCGCTCCTTCCTGCGCGCGGTGGATAGCGTGCTGCCGGACCTGCAACCGCTGTTCGAGAAGTACGCTCAGGAGATTGACTGGAAGTTACTGGCGGCAATTTCCTACCAGGAATCGCACTGGGATGCTCAGGCCACCTCCCCCACGGGCGTGCGCGGGTTGATGATGCTGACCAAAAATACCGCGCAGAGCCTCGGCATTAGCGATCGAACCGATGCGGAACAGAGCATCAGCGGCGGCGCGCAATATTTACAGGATATGATGGCGAAAGTGCCGGAGACGGTCCCTGAAGGGGAGCGGATCTGGTTTGCGCTGGCCGCCTATAACATGGGTTATGCCCATATGCTCGACGCGCGGACGCTGACGGCAAAAACCAAAGGTAACCCGGACAGCTGGTCAGATGTAAAACAGCGCCTGCCGCTGCTTAGCCAGAAACAGTGGTACCAGAAGCTGACGTACGGCTATGCGCGCGGGCATGAAGCGTATGCCTACGTGGAAAATATTCGTAAGTATCAGATAAGCCTGGTGGGATATCTGCTGGAGAAAGAAAAAGAGGCGGCCGAGGCGCAACAGCTGGCTGAAAGCTATCCGGTGGTCGCACCGGACGAGCTTAATCACCCTGCGGTTTCAATTCTGCCTTTTGTTGCTTTTTCTGCAGCCGACGCATTCGAAAAAAGTCACTTAACAGACCCGAACATTCTTGTGCAAGTACCCCGCCGATAGTTTTCACCTGGTGGTTCATCCCCGGATGCCCAAGCACGTCCATCAGTGAACCAGCAGCGCCCGTTTTTTCATCCCGCGCGCCAAACACCAGCGTACCGATTCGGCTATGCACCATCGCCCCGGAGCACATCACGCACGGTTCAAGGGTGACGTACAGGGTGGTATCAAGCAGACGATAGTTTTGCAGCACCAGCCCGCCCTGACGCAGCGCCATAATTTCAGCATGCGCGGTAGGATCGTGACGGCCAATCGGACGGTTCCACCCTTCCCCAATCACCTGATTGTTATGGACCAGAACCGCGCCCACGGGCACTTCGCCCTCTTCCCAGGCGCGCTGAGCCAGCGCCAGCGCATGGCGCATCCAGTATTCATGATTGTGTTCAGGGTTGGACAAGGGCTGATACTCCAGTCGAAAAGCGGGCGGCATTATACACAGCCGGTACAGATAAGACTATTCGAGTTGCTGAAGTTCGCCCAGAGGCGTGACGCGCCAGCGGTGCTGGCAAAAATAGAGCAGCGGGTTGTCCTGCTTGCTGTCGCTGTAGCCGCTGTACAGACGCAGCGGCGTACCGATGCGTTTCTCCAGCTGCACCACTTTTTCATGTCCGAGGCAGCGCATAGTCAGCACCCAGCCGCCGTAGCCGCGCGCGATCTGCGTGGCGATAAGATTTACGCGCGGCAGCCAGGGCGTATCAAAATAGACTTGCTCCACCAGCGTCTGCGGGGAGCCAGTAATCAGCCAGATATCGGCATCGTTGGCGTCGAGGTAGCTGGTCAGGCGCGCCTGTACCACGGGAAACGCGGCGACGTGCCCGCGAAACCAGTGCGCAAAATCCTGTTCGAGCTGCTTGAGGCGCGCTTCGCTATGACCAAACGTGCATCCCCAGAGCAGCAGGCTCATCGGCCAGCGCGCTGCACGGCCTTTCACCAGCAGCGCGATGCCAATAACGGGTAACAGGGGTAATACCAGCAACGCGTTAAGGGGCTGGTGCCGTAGCAGGTAACGCATAAAGGTGCCGAACATATCCTGCTGATGCAGCGTTCCATCCAGATCAAAAAAGACAACGCGACGCTCGTGATTTGCCAAACCTTACTCCTCTGGGTCGTTGAATCCTAATAGCCAGGTAAACAGGAACCCGGCGATCACCGCTACCAGATAGCCTAACAGATAGAGCATCACTTTTCCGGTCACGATGGTTAATGCCAGCGGTAAACCGGAAATCCCGAAGGTGATAACGGTCGCCACTTTCCAGTAGCTAATCAACGCCCCGCCCACCGCGCCACCGAGACAGGCGGCCAGGAACGGCTTGCCCAGCGGCAGCGTAACGCCGAAAATCAGCGGCTCGCCGATACCGAGCAACCCGACCGGCAACGCCCCTTTAATAACCTTTTTCAGACGCGCGTTGCGGGTTTTCATCAGCACCGCGATGGCCGCGCCGACCTGCCCAACGCCCGCCATCGACAGGATCGGCAGCAGGGCGTTATAGCCGTGCGCCTGTACCAGTTCGACGTGAATCGGCACTAGCCCCTGATGCAGACCGGTCAGCACTAACGGCAGGAAGGTTCCGGACAGCACAGCCCCCACCAATAACCCACCGCGATCGATAGCCAGAGACGCGCCGTGGGCGATGGCTTCAGAGATGGCGCCGCCTAACGGTTGCAGCGCCACAATCGCCACGCTCCCGGTAATAAATGTGGTCAGCAGCGGGTTGAGGATCAGCTCAATCGAGCCTGGCAGCACCGCGCGCAGCTTTTTCTCGATCCAGCACATCAGAATGACCACCAGCAGCACGGCAATCACCCCGCCGCGGCCAGGCTGAAGCGCCTCGCCAAACAGCGTAATCTGCGCCAGCTGCGGGCTGGAGAGGATACCCGCCATAACGCCGCCCATCGCCAGCGAGCCGCCAAACACTTTGGCCGTGTTCACCCCCACCAGAATGTTCATGATGGCAAACACCGCGCTGCCGAAAATCGCCAGAATACCCAGCAGGTTCGGATACTGCGTGGCAAAATCCCCGACAATATCCGGACGCTTAAGAATATTGATAATCCCGGTGATCAGCCCCGACGCGATAAACGCCGGGATCAGCGGAATAAAGACGTTTGCCAGCTGGCGCAGCGCATCGCTCATAGGGGCTTTGTATTTGGCTTTCGCCTGCGCTTTGGTGCGTTCCGCATCGTCAAAGGCGGGAGCCGTTTCACCGCCCGTCATCAGGGCGCGCATGGCATCTACCACCTGCGCCGCTTTGCCCGGACCGACAATCAACTGGTGCTGTTGCCCCTGCTTAACGTACCCGCTCACGCCGGGAAGCTGCTTAAGGCGCGTCAAATCAAGCTGTTCGTCGTTATGCACCTCGACGCGAACACGCGTCATACAGTTCTCAAGACGCTGAATATTTTTTTCCCCACCGATCCCGAGCAGGATGTCGCTGGCGAGCGCTGCTGTTTTGTCCATACACGCCTCTTATTGGTGTTCTAATGCCGCCCGTAAAAACCCGTGATGGGCTTCGAGTCTGGCTCTGGCCGCGGCTGCATCCAGCCCGGTTAATATCATCAGAATGGCGGGTTTTACATCGTGATCGGTCTGCTGAAGCACCTTTTCCGCCTCTTCACGACTGGCGCCTGTCGCTTCCATCACCATGCGACACGCTCTGTCCACCAGCTTGATGTTAGTGGCCAGCATATCCACCATCAGGTTTTGGTAGACCTTGCCAAATTTCACCATCGCGCCGGTGGAGATCATATTGAGCACCAGCTTCTGCGCGGTACCCGACTTCAGCCGTGTGGAGCCGGTGAGCGCTTCCGGCCCGACGACCGGAGAGATGGCAATGGCGGCCACCTGCGCAATCGGCGAGCCCGGGTTACAGGAGATGGCCACTGTGGTGCACCCGGTCTGTCTGGCATATTCCAGTCCACCAATGACGTACGGCGTACGACCAGAAGCCGCCAGCCCGACCACCAGATCCTGCGCGGTCAGGTTTAGCGCCCTGAGATCATCTTCCCCAAGCTGTTTATTGTCTTCTGCCCCTTCTACCGCTTTCAGCAGCGCGCCGGGGCCACCGGCAATCAGGCCAACGACCAGCCCGTGCGGAACGCCAAAAGTCGGCGGACATTCTGAGGCATCCAGCACACCGAGGCGCCCGCTGGTTCCCGCTCCCATATAAATAATGCGTCCTCCTGCTTTGAGAGCGTCGGCAGCGGCGTCTACGGCTTTTGCTACCTCAGGCAATGTCTCTTTGACTGCCAGCGCGACGAGGGTATCCTGTTGATTAAAGCGGTTTACCAGCTCCAGCGTGGACAGTGCATCAAGATCCATGGTTTGCGGGTTACGCGTTTCAGAAACAAGAGAGCCAAGATTCATGTTATTTACCTCTGGAATTTTTAATTCATAATAAACGCACTATAATGGAATATAAAATTCATTCAGGCGAGCAAAATTCGTATTTGCGCGGGTAATCACATTTTCGCCAGGAGACCGTATGAACTGTTTAATTCGTATTCGTCAGCGCTACGCAGGGTTTGCCCAGAGTGATAAAAAGCTGGCGGATTTTTTACTTTCTCAGCCCGATCGCGCGCGACACCTCAGCTCCCAGCAGCTGGCAGGCGAAGCCGGGGTAAGCCAGTCGAGCGTGGTGAAATTCGCCCAGAAAATAGGCTATAAGGGTTTTCCGGCGCTAAAGCTGGCGATCAGTGAAGCACTGGTGAGCAACCCGAATCCGCAGTCAATGCCGGTGCATAACCAGATCCGTGGCGACGATCCGATGCGTCTGGTGGGCGAAAAGCTGATCAAGGAGAACGTGGCGGCAATGCATGCCACGCTGGATGTAAACACGGAAGAGAAGCTGCTGGAAAGCGTAGCCATGCTTCGCGACGCACGGCGCATTGTATTGACCGGGATCGGCGCCTCCGGACTGGTTGCGCGTAACTTTGGCTGGAAGCTGACAAAAATCGGCTATAACGCCATCGTTGAACAGGATATGCACGCGCTACTGGCGACCGTGCAGGCCATGGATCCTGACGATTTACTGCTGGCCATCTCCTATTCCGGCGAGCGACGTGAAATTAATATGGCCACCGACGAAGCCCTGCGCGTAGGGGGAAAAATTCTGGCGATTACCGGATTTAGCCCGAATGCGCTCCAGCAACGGGCAACCCGCTGCCTGTATACCATTGCCGAGGAACAGGCCACTCGCAGCGCGGCGATTTCGTCGACGAGTGCGCAGATGATGCTGACGGACCTGCTGTTTATGGCGCTGGTTCAGCAGGATCTGGAGCGTGCGCCAGAACGTATTCGGCACAGCGAAGAGCTGGTAAAAAAACTGGTTTGAACAACGAATGAGCGTATAATGCCCGCCCTGTTTGTGATGTTTCTGAGAATTTCCTGATGGCGCTGTTAATCACCAAAAAATGCATCAACTGCGATATGTGCGAACCCGAATGCCCGAACCAGGCGATTTCGATGGGCGACAGCATTTATGAGATTAACAGCGACCGCTGCACCGAATGCATCGGCCACTATGAAACGCCGACCTGCCAGAAGGTGTGCCCAATTCCCAATACGATCTTAAAAGATCCGGCACACGTCGAGAACGAAGAACAGTTGTGGGATAAGTTTGTCCTGATGCACCATGCGGACAAAATTTAACTCTCAATAATCACCGTCGCACAGGCATAGTGGCGTTCATCTGCAAGCGTTACGTGCATGTGCGCCACGCCCAGCTTTTCCGCCAGCTTAAGCGCCTCGCCCCATAAACGCAGACGTGGCTTACCCAGCTCATCGTTAAACACTTCAAACTGGTTGAACGCCAGGCCGTTACGAATGCCCGTGCCGAACGCTTTCGCCGCCGCCTCTTTTACCGCGAAGCGCTTTGCCAGAAAGCGCACCGGCTGTTGATGCGCCTCCCAGATAGCCCATTCGTTATCGCTCAGCACGCGTCTTGCGAGGCGATCGCCGCTGCGGGCGATCACCGCTTCAATGCGGGCTATTTCGACGATGTCGGTGCCTAAGCCCAGAATAGCCATTACTGACGCGCTTCCAGCATCAGGCGCTTCATCTCGGACACCGCCTCTTTCAGGCCGCTCATCACCGCACGACCAATAATGGCGTGGCCAATGTTCAGCTCATGCATTTCCGGCAGGGCAGCAATGGCTTTTACGTTGTGATAGGTCAGGCCGTGTCCGGCGTTCACCTTCAGTCCCAGGCTCGCGGCGTAGGTTGCCGCTTTGGCGATTCGCTCCAGCTCTTTCGCCTGCGCTGCGTCGTTTTCGGCATCGGCATAGCAGCCGGTGTGAATTTCAATATACGGTGCACCCACGTCGGCAGCGGCTTTAATCTGGGTGAAATCGGCGTCGATAAATAAAGATACCAGGATACCGGCATCCGCCAGGCGTTTGCAGGCATCGCGCATTTTGTCGAGCTGCCCGGCCACATCGAGACCGCCTTCGGTGGTCACTTCCTGACGCTTTTCCGGCACCAGGCAGCAGAAATGCGGTTTAGTCTCGCAGGCAATCGCCAGCATCTCTTCTGTCACCGCCATCTCCAGGTTCATGCGGGTATCCAGCGTCTGACGCAGGATGCGCACGTCGCGGTCAGTGATGTGGCGACGATCTTCACGCAGGTGGACGGTAATGCCGTCGGCGCCAGCCTGCTCAGCGATAAATGCCGCCTGAACCGGATCGGGATACGCGGTACCGCGTGCATTACGTAACGTGGCGATGTGATCGATATTGACGCCTAACAGTAATTCAGCCATGACAATCCTCGGTATTTTTGGTCATTTACCTTCTCCCTCTCCCTCCGGGAGAGGGCTGGGGTGAGGGGTAAAACATTAGCGTTTCGGCATAAACTGCCTGAATAATTCGCGGCTCTTTAAAGGTTTGCCCCCAAGATACGGCTTGAGCGCGATTCGGGTAAAGCGTTTTGCCGCACGCAGGGTGTCGGCGTCCGGGAACTCGCGTTCATACAGTGCTCTGAGCTGGCGCCCGGTAAAAGTGCTGTTATCGACGACGACACTGGCAATAAAGCCCTTTTCCTCACGATAGCGATAGGTCATGGTGTCTTCTACCTCGTCTCCGCTTCCCGCACAGTGCAGAAAATCAACGCCGTAACCAAGGTGCCCGAGCAGCGCCAGTTCGAAACGACGCAGCACAGGCTCAGGGGTGCCGGTTGCGCCAGCAAGTGCCTGAATACAGTGCAGGTAATCAAAGAAAAGTTCAGAGAAGCGGGTCTCATGTTCAAGAACCCGTGAAATGAGTTCGTTGACATACAAACCGCTGTAGAGCGTGATACCAGAAAGAGGAAGCGCGAGGGAAACCGCTTCAGCACTGCGCAGGGTTTTGACTTCCCCTCGCCCGCCAAAGCGGACCAGCAGTGGGGTGAAAGGCTGCAAGGCACCTTTGAGATTAGAACGTCTGGAACGTGCGCCTTTGGCAACAAGGCGCACGCGACCGGACTCTTCCGTGAAGACGTCCAGCATCAGGCTGGTTTCGCTCCAGGGACGACTATGCAGGACAAAGGCGCGCTGCCATCCATCCATATACTCGTCGTCTTAGGTTACTGATCTTCGCCGTAACCGAGGCTGCGCAGCGCACGCTCATCATCGGCCCAGCCAGATTTAACTTTCACCCACAGTTCCAGGTGAACCGGTGCTTCAAACATGTCCTGCATGTCTTTACGGGCTTCGATTCCGATAGTTTTGATCTTGGCGCCTTTATTACCGATCACCATCTTCTTCTGCCCTTCACGCTCAACGAGGATCAGACCGTTAATATCGTAACCGCCGCGCTCGTTGCTCTGGAAACGCTCGATCTCCACCGTCACAGAGTACGGCAGTTCAGCGCCCAGGAAACGCATCAGCTTCTCACGGATGATTTCAGACGCCATAAAACGCTGAGAGCGATCGGTGATGTAGTCTTCAGGGAAGTGATGAGTCGCTTCCGGCAGATGCTTGCGCACGATGCCCGCGATGGTATCAACGTTCAGACCCGTCTCCGCAGACAGCGGAACGATGTCGAGGAAGTTCATCTGGCTGCCCAGCCATTGCAGGTGCGGCAGCAGATCGGCTTTTTCCTGCACATTGTCCACTTTATTGACCGCGAGGATCACCGGCGTTTTGCCGTCGCGCAGCTTGTTCAGGACCATTTCGTCGTCCGGCGTCCAGCGGGTGCCTTCCACAACGAAAATCACCAGCTCTACGTCGCCAATGGAGCTGCTCGCCGCCTTGTTCATCAGACGGTTGATGGCGCGCTTCTCTTCCATGTGCAGGCCCGGGGTATCGACGTAAATCGCCTGATACGCGCCTTCAGTATGGATACCGACGATGCGGTGACGCGTGGTCTGCGCCTTACGCGAGGTGATAGAAATCTTCTGCCCAAGCAGATTATTCAGCAGGGTGGATTTGCCAACGTTCGGACGTCCGACGATGGCAATAAATCCGCAATAGGTTTTGTCGATGCTCATTCCAGCTCCAGCATTTTTAACGCCTGTTCGGCGGCAGCCTGTTCAGCCTTACGACGGCTTGAACCCGTGCCGACCACCGGTTCACTCAGGCCACTGACCTGGCAATGGATGGTAAATTCCTGATCGTGCGCTTCGCCACGTACCTGCACCACCAGATAGGATGGCAGCGGCAGATGACGACCCTGCAAATATTCTTGCAGACGCGTTTTAGGATCTTTTTGTTTATCGCCCGGGCTGATTTCGTCCAGGCGGGTCTGATACCAGTTCAGGATCAGCTTTTCTACGGTCTGGATATCGCTGTCCAGGAACACGCCACCGATCAATGCCTCGACCGTATCGGCAAGGATGGATTCACGACGGAAACCACCACTTTTCAGCTCACCTGGCCCCAGACGCAGACATTCACCCAGCTCAAACTCGCGTGCGATTTCAGCGAGGGTATTGCCGCGCACCAGCGTGGCGCGCATGCGGCTCATATCACCTTCGTCCACACGCGGAAAACGATGATAAAGCGCATTTGCAATCACGAAACTTAAAATAGAGTCGCCTAAAAACTCGAGACGCTCATTATGTTTGCTGCTGGCACTGCGATGGGTTAATGCCTGTTGCAACAACTCCTGATGATGAAAAGTGTAGCCCAGCTTCCGTTGAAGCCGATTAATTACGATGGGGTTCATGCGATACCAATAAATGAATGCGTCAAAAATGCAGCACACGAAACCGACCTGAGAAAACCAACGCGGTTTCGTGTGCCGTGGCACCCTTGCAGGGCCAACCTTAAACTTCGGGGGAATATTCTATACGCAACGACAGGGGATGTCGTTAGTTCAAAGAGATTTATCGCTGAAATAATTCACGTAGCGGCGAATAAAAGCCGCTACGTGTTATTTTTGACGAAAATTAATGAATTCCACCAATACGATTCAGGCGAACGCCGGTCGGCCACTCGCCTTCCTGCTTCTCGAAACTCATCCAGATAGCGGTTGCTTTACCGACCAGATTCGCTTCCGGCACAAAGCCCCAGTAACGGCTGTCCGCAGAGTTATCGCGGTTGTCACCCATCATGAAGTAGTGTCCCGGCGGCACAATCCAGGTCGCCAGCTGCTGGCCTGGCTGCTGGTAGTACATTGCTAGCTGGTCCTGTGCGATTGGCACGGTCAGAATGCGGTGAGTGACATCGCCCAGCGTCTCTTTGCGTTCAACCAGACGAATACCGTTCTCTTTGGTTTCACCTTTTGGCACCTGGAAGAATCCGCTGGTCGCTTCACCGCCATTACGGCGGGCGAAGGTCTGCACAAAATCACCTGGCTCAACGTTGGAGTAAGTGACTGGCAGCGCATTTTCACATGCAGTTCCAGAGCTACAGCCTGGCTGAATCCTCACTTCCTTCGCTATCGGATCGTAGGTTACTTTATCGCCCGGCAGACCTACCGCGCGTTTAATATAATCCAGCCGTGGATCTTCCGGATATTTAAACACCACGATATCGCCACGTTTCGGATGACCCGTTTCGATCAGCGTTTTCTGGTAGATCGGATCTTTGATGCCATAGGCAAACTTCTCAACCAGAATGAAATCACCGATCAGCAGCGTTGGCATCATCGATCCTGACGGGATCTGGAACGGTTCATAGATAAATGAACGCACCACCAGCACAATCGCCAGCACCGGGAAGACCGATGCCCCTGTTTCCAGCCAGCCCGGTTTTGGGCCGACTTTTTTCAGGGTTTTCGCGTCCAGCGTATCGCCCGTGGCTGCCTGCGCGGCAGCCTGACGTTCACGGCGTTTTGGGGCGAAGATAAACTTATCCAGGCACCATAACAGACCTGTTACCAGGGTAGCGATGACCAGGATCAGGGCAAACATGTTCGCCATGCCAACTCCTTAAGGTTATTTACCGTTTCCGTCTTTACCAACATGAAGGATGGCAAGGAATGCTTCCTGCGGCAGCTCAACGTTACCGACCTGCTTCATACGCTTCTTACCTTCTTTCTGCTTCTGCAACAGCTTTTTCTTACGGCTGACGTCGCCGCCGTAGCACTTAGCCAGAACGTTTTTACGCAGCTGCTTCACGGTTGAACGGGCAATGATGTGGTTACCAATGGCCGCCTGAATCGCAATGTCAAACTGCTGACGCGGGATCAGCTCTTTCATCTTCTCAACCAGCTCACGACCACGGTACGGTGCGTTATCGTTGTGGGTGATCAGCGCCAGGGCATCAACACGCTCGCCGTTGATCAGCACGTCTACGCGAACCATGTTCGAGGCCTGGAAGCGTTTGAAGTTGTAGTCCAGTGACGCATAGCCACGGGAGGTAGACTTCAGACGGTCGAAGAAGTCGAGCACCACTTCCGCCATCGGAATTTCATAGGTCAGCGCCACCTGGTTACCGTGGTACACCATGTTGGTCTGCACACCACGCTTCTCAATACACAGGGTGATCACGTTGCCGAGGAACTCCTGCGGCAGCAGCATGTGACACTCTGCGATAGGCTCGCGCAGTTCCTGAATATTATTCAGCGGCGGGAGCTTGGAAGGGCTGTCGACGTAGATGACCTCTTTCGACGTGGTTTCTACTTCGTAGACAACCGTCGGGGCGGTGGTGATCAGATCCAGATCGTATTCACGCTCCAGACGTTCCTGAATGATCTCCATGTGCAGCAGACCGAGGAAGCCACAGCGGAAGCCGAAGCCCAGCGCCGTTGAGCTTTCTGGCTCATAGAACAGGGAAGCATCATTGAGGCTCAGCTTTCCGAGCGCATCGCGGAAGTTTTCGTAATCGTCAGAGCTGACCGGGAACAGACCCGCATAAACCTGCGGTTTCACCTTTTTGAAGCCTGGCAGCGCTTTATCTGCCGGGTTACGTGCGCCGGTCAGGGTATCGCCCACTGGCGCGCCGAGGATGTCTTTAATTGCACAGACCAGCCAACCCACTTCGCCGCATTTCAGTTCGGTACGGTCAACCTGTTTTGGCGTGAAGATGCCGAGGCGGTCAGCGTTGTAGACCTGCCCGGTGCTCATGACCTTGATTTTGTCGCCTTTACGCATGGTGCCGTTTTTAATACGCACCAGCGAGACAACGCCCAGGTAGTTATCAAACCAGGAGTCGATGATCAGCGCCTGGAGCGGCGCATCCGGGTCACCTTCCGGCGGCGGAATGTCACGCACCAGACGTTCCAGTACATCCGGAACACCTACGCCGGTTTTTGCCGAGCAGCGCACTGCATCGGTCGCATCGATACCGACGATGTCTTCAATTTCTTCCGCTACGCGCTCAGGATCGGCGGCTGGCAGGTCGATTTTATTCAGAACCGGCACCACTTCGAGATCCATTTCCATGGCGGTATAGCAGTTTGCCAGCGTCTGGGCCTCTACGCCCTGCCCGGCATCCACCACCAGCAGCGCCCCTTCGCAGGCCGCCAGCGAGCGTGACACTTCATAAGAGAAGTCAACGTGCCCTGGGGTGTCGATAAAGTTCAGCTGGTAGGTTTCACCATCGGAAGCCTTATAGTCGAGCGTCACGCTCTGGGCTTTAATGGTAATACCGCGTTCGCGTTCCAGGTCCATGGAGTCCAGAACCTGGGCTGCCATTTCACGATCAGACAGGCCACCGCAAATCTGGATAATACGGTCAGACAGCGTCGACTTACCGTGGTCAATGTGAGCAATGATCGAAAAGTTACGTATGTTCTTCATATAGTTAAATAATTATGCCTTACGAATTCCTGGAGGCCGCTGTTCTTAGCCTGACGTTTTTCAGTGCGAAAACGCAGCATTCTACACTACAACCTCGTCTGCTGGAAATGCACTTAGAGTCAGGTATAGCGCGAAGAGACGGCGTTTACTTTATTGCGATGTAAATAATAATAAAGCCCGGCAGATCACCGGGCCTCAGAAGAGAGCGTCTCAACACGAAGTTGGTCGGGTGCCAGTGCAACGCTGAGAATGACGGGCTGCCAGGCTTTCCGGGCGGTAAGCCTTGGGGAAACGCCTTTAGCAAGCCAGAACCCGCCCACACCGCCCAAGGCGGCACCGCACATGGCGGCCAAATCTGTGCCGAACAGCATCTGGAAAACCCCGCCCATCACGAAAAGTCCGGCTAGCGGAGAGAGGTAAACCAGTATGGCGGAAGTGAGCAGGCTGCCTTCAGCGATGCCGAGCTCCACTTTTTGCCCTGCCACCAGCGGCTGATCGCTCGACACAGCAATAGTGTGCGACGTTTGCGGCCCCAGCTTATTCAATACGCGGCTGCCGCAACCGGCCCGCGAAGCGCAACTGCTGCATGATGCTTTAACGTCACAGCTGACAAGCGCTACGCCATCCTGCCAGGATACGACCGTCGCCCACTCTTTAATCATTGCGCAGCCCTGAATTTGATGCTGTCTGAAATACGTTTTGCTGTTGGCGGCGGTAATTCACCAACAATGGTAATTTCCGCATTATCGCGTACCGTCGTGCTAACCGTCCGGCGACCGGTACGGAGCATCTGTTCGGAACTGTTCGCCGTAGCGCGATTGATATTCACCGAGAAGCTAAATAGCCCATCGGAATAGAGGCGCGACTCAACCGGTGTTTCGATAGTCGGCAGCTGGCGACGGCTGCTGGATACTTCGCTGAATCCTTGCGGGATCCAGGAAGGTACCCAGTTGAAATTGACAGAATCGCCGGCAGGTACGGAAAGCAAAGGCGGCAGGCTGGCTTTGGCCAGATTCTGCATACTGTTGCCAACCTGACCGTTCACGTCGAAGGAGATCACGCGGAACTGCTCCAGCGTTTCACCGTCGCGATCGAGCAGATCAACGCGCATCGGCAGCTTCGTCTCTGCGTCAATCCAGACGATATAGCTGTAACGTGTCCCATCCCGCGCGACTACGCGGATCACTTCGCACAACCTGTCGGCAATACGCGTTCGCCCCACTGAGATAAAATCATAGTAGGGGGCGAGACGTTTAAAATCGGTGTAAATGAGCGATGGCAGGGAATCAACGATGTAGTCACCATTGAGCGTAAACGGCTCAAGGCCTGGCTCGAAATAGCTGATTTCGTTCCCACGCTGGACCACTTCCCGACGCGGGCCATCCATCTGTAAAAGCTGGGCGAGCGGCTGATTATCAAGGCGGGCGTGGCGATAGCGTAACGATTCGACACCCTGCTTATTGATGCTAATAAATGCCAACTCGTAATTGAGTGACTGGCTGGCCAGATTCATTTGCTGCAACAACGCCCCGGATGAAACATCAGCCGAGGCGTTAGCAGAGAAGAACAGGCTACCCGCCATCAAAGACATGGCGAACCAAAGTTGCTTCATTACTGCGATTGCGTTCCTAAAGTTTGGTTTCCTGGCACCTGCACAGCAGCCTGCTGGGTTTGGGCCTGCTCAAACTGAAGCTGCTCGGAGTGCAGACGACGCTGCAACTCGTAATCCTGCAACATCGCATTAATGCGACGACGCTGCTCCTGTACCTGCTGTTGCTGTCCGCCGCTTGCGGAGGCATCTGCCGGTACGCCCAGGCTAACCGGACTGGCTTTACCCATCATCGGCAGCGTATTGAACACTGGCGCTTCAGGCTGCTGACTGGCTTCAGACTGGGTATTATAGTGCTGGACCCCAACGATAACTGCAAGCGATACACACGCAGCGACTCCCATCTGGGTGAGCTGGCTGGCCCATGGACGCACCTTGTGCCAGAACGGCATTTTCTGCCACTGGTGAGGTGCAGGCTGCGCTTCAGGAATAAGCGGCGTGGTCTGATGAACAGGTTCGTTCTCAATGGCCGCCATAACGCGTGCTGAGATATCGAAATGGAGAACATCGCTGGTATCACCCCGCAGAGTGTCGCGGATAAGATGATAGTTCTCCCAGGTCTGTTGCATTTCGGGAGAATGAGACAACTCATCGAGCAGCTCACTATCCAGCATTTCACCATCCATTAAAGCGGAAAGTTTTTCTTTCTGCATGCCTAATACCTTTTCCAGTATCCCGCTATCGTCAACGCCTGATAAGCGGTTGAACTTTATTATCAATGGCTTCTCGCGCACGGAAAATTCGTGAACGAACCGTGCCGACCGGACAATCCATGATGGCGGCTATCTCTTCATAGCTTAGGCCATCCAGCTCCCGTAACGTAATTGCCATGCGTAAATCTTCCGGGAGCGACTCGATCGTGCGAAAAACGATTTGTCTCAGTTCTTCTGACAACATTAAGTTCTCAGGGTTCGAAATTTCTTTCAGCGCGCCGCCACTTTCGAAGTTTTCTGCATCGATAGCGTCAACATCACTTGAAGGCGGACGACGCCCCTGAGCAACCAAATAATTCTTAGCCGTATTGACTGCAATACGATACAGCCAGGTATAAAAAGCACTATCCCCCCGGAATGAATCCAGCGCGCGATAGGCCTTAATAAAAGACTCTTGTACCACATCAGGAACATCGCCTGACGGTACATAGCGGGAAACCAGACTCGCTACCTTATGCTGGTAGCGCACCACCAGTAGGTTAAAAGCTTTCTGATCTCCCTTCTGGACCCGTTCAACCAGGACCTGGTCCGTTAACTGCTCGCTCATCCGAGGTAATGTCTCCCCAAACCAAATTCCACGCGTTATCGAAACGCCACTCTAACAACATTGCACTTTGAGCAAGCACCGAATTAGAGCGTCTGTTCTTCAATAAGTTCCGTAACGCCTTTGTTTTTGTTCATCGCGCCGCAGACCGTTCATTTTCTCTCATTATAAGTCTGTTCACGATACGCACCCGCTTTCTGACAAGAATCATTAACTTTATCGTCAGAAGAGTAACGCAACACAGGCTTTATTTCACCACAAAATCTGAAGCTAACGATCTGCTTCGCAAAATAATTCCAGTCATTTAGCGATGATTTAACTTCCGGCCATCCGTTTAGTCATTGCAACACGCTTCAAAAAAAACGTGCGATAACTCGCATCACAATGCTATTCTGCCCAGACCATGTTTAGTAAATTAAACAAACATCATGAATACAACGCCTGAACTCCATTGTGATGTACTGATTATCGGCAGCGGTGCTGCTGGCCTCTCCCTCGCGCTGCGCCTGGCGGAACATCAGAACGTAATCGTGCTGAGTAAAGGGCCGATGAGCGAAGGTTCCACCTTCTATGCACAAGGCGGTATTGCCGCCGTGTTTGATGAAACGGACAGCATTGCCTCACACGTAGAAGACACTCTGATTGCCGGTGCCGGGATCGTGGATGAGCATGCCGCAGAGTTTGTCGCCAGCAATGCCCGCCACTGCGTGCAATGGCTTATCGACCAAGGCGTGCTGTTTGATACGCAGGTTCAGCCTAATGGTGAAGAGAGCTATCATCTGACCCGTGAAGGCGGGCACAGCCATCGCCGTATTCTGCACGCTGCTGATGCAACAGGAAAAGCGGTTGAAACCACATTGGTCAGCAAAGCCCTCAGCCATCCCAATATTCGGGTGCTGGAGCGCAGTAACGCCGTCGACCTGATTATTTCCGATAAAATTGGCCTGCCCGGCACGCGCCGTGTTGTCGGCGCATGGGTGTGGAATCGGAATAAAGAGAAGGTGGAAACCTGCCAGGCTAAAGCCGTTGTGCTGGCGACCGGCGGCGCCTCCAAGGTTTACCAGTACACGACTAACCCGGATATCGCCTCCGGAGACGGTATCGCCATGGCCTGGCGCGCAGGCTGCCGCGTAGCGAATATGGAGTTTAATCAGTTCCATCCTACCGCCCTGTTCCACCCGCAGGCACGTAACTTCCTGTTAACTGAAGCGTTGCGCGGCGAAGGCGCGTATCTCAAGCGACCGGACGGTTCCAGGTTTATGCCGGACTTCGACCCCCGAGGTGAACTTGCCCCGCGGGATATCGTGGCCCGCGCCCTTGACCACGAGATGAAGCGGCTTGGCGTGGACTGTATGTATCTGGACATTAGCCATAAACCGGCAGACTTTATTCGCCAGCACTTCCCGATGATTTATGAAAAGCTGCTGAGTCTGGGTATCGATTTAACCCGCGATCCGGTGCCGATTGTGCCTGCCGCCCACTATACCTGTGGCGGGGTGATGGTTGACGATCATGGTCGTACCGACGTGGATGGTTTGTATGCGATCGGCGAGGTCAGTTACACCGGCCTGCATGGTGCGAATCGCATGGCATCAAACTCATTGCTGGAGTGTCTGGTGTATGGATGGTCGGCTGCGGAAGATATAACCAAACGCATGCCCTATGCACGTCCAACAACGCACCTGCCAGCATGGGATGAAAGTCGAGTAGAGAACCCGGACGAACTGGTTGTTATCCAGCATAACTGGCACGAGCTGCGGCTTCTCATGTGGGATTATGTCGGGATTGTACGCACAACGAAGCGTCTGGAACGCGCGTTACGCCGCATCATGATGTTGCAGCAGGAAATTGATGAATATTACGCCAACTTCCGCGTTTCCAATAATCTGCTGGAGCTGCGCAACCTTGTGCAGGTTGCCGAGCTGATTGTACGCTGTGCGATGATGCGCAAAGAGAGTCGTGGCCTGCATTATACGCTGGACTATCCCGACCCGCTGGAAACGTCCGGCCCGTCGGTGTTGACGCCGCAGGTTCACATAAACAGATAAAAGGCCTGGGTCAGGGCAGTGTAATCTTCGGAATAACGCTGGTCTGGCCCGCGAATAACCATCCTGTCGGTAAAGCACTCCCCCTCTTTCGGCGAGAGCGCCAGCAACACACGGTGCGGTAAGCGACCTTCCGTATCCGAAATATCGGTACGAAGACGCAAACTCCAGCCGATATCCCGAGCGATCTCAATGAAGGTGTTACCCGTGCTTTCGGGCAAGACCACGCAGAAAAATCCCTCTTCCGAGATGAGTTCCGCCGCGCTGGTCAGTAGCGCCTTGTGATCGAGCGAGCCGGTGTAACGTGCCTGCTCGCGTTCCGGCGTTCCACACTCCACACCTGGCGTGAAATACGGCGGATTGCTGACGATCAAATCGTAACGCGCAGTCTGCTCCAGTGCCCAGGTCAGGACATCGGCACATTCCACCCTGATCCGTTCTGCCCACGGAGAATCGGCAGCGTTTTCGCTTGCCTGCTGGGCCGCCTGAGGATCAAGCTCAACGGCGTCGATAGTGACGTGTTCTTCGGTACGCTGCGCCAGCATCAGCGCCTGAAGTCCGCTGCCCGTACCAATATCCAGAATGCGTTTTACACCTGCGACAGGGGCCCATGCACCCAGTAAAATACCGTCTGTACCGACTTTCATTGCACAACGATCGTGCGCCACAAAAAATTGTTTAAACGTAAAACCATCGCGGCGCAACTGCGCTTTGAGTTGAGACATGTCAGGGCAACCTTCTGTGTGAAACTGGAGTAGCATAGGGGAAAGCGAAGTGGTCGAAAAGCGATATCCATACAAACAGATGAAGATTACAGCCGTAACGTCTATAATCAGCGCCCCACACAGAGGTAGAACATGACTGTAACGACTTTTTCCGAACTTGAACTCGATGAAAGCCTGCTCAATGCTCTTGAGAGTAAAGGCTTTACACGCCCGACCGCCATTCAGGCCGCGGCCATTCCGCCTGCGCTTGAGGGCCGCGATGTGCTCGGTTCTGCGCCAACCGGCACGGGGAAGACAGCAGCCTACTTGCTGCCTGTGTTGCAGCATTTGCTCGATTTTCCGCGTAAAAAATCAGGGCCGCCGCGCATTTTGATCCTGACCCCGACCCGTGAACTGGCGATGCAGGTTGCCGAACACGCGCGTGAGCTGGCGGCGAACACCCATCTGGATATCGCGACCATCACTGGCGGCGTAGCGTATATGAACCACGCCGAAGTGTTCAGCGAAAACCAGGATATCGTTGTCGCGACGACAGGCCGTCTGCTGCAATACATAAAAGAAGAGAACTTCGACTGCCGGGCGGTGGAAACGCTGATTCTCGATGAAGCTGACCGCATGCTGGACATGGGCTTTGCCCAGGATATCGAACACATCGCGGGTGAAACGCGCTGGCGTAACCAGACAATGCTGTTCTCGGCAACCCTTGAAGGGGATGCCATTAAAGATTTCGCCGAACGTCTGCTGGAAGATCCGGTGGAAGTGTCCGCTACGCCATCGACGCGTGAGCGTAAGAAGATCCACCAGTGGTACTACCGCGCAGATAACCTTGAGCATAAGGTTGAGTTGCTGAAACATCTGCTGAAGCAGGAAGAAGCAACCCGTACCATCGTCTTCGTACGTAAACGCGAGCGCGTGCATGAGCTGGCAGAAATGCTGCGCAACGCTGGCATCAACAACTGCTATCTCGAAGGTGAAATGGCACAAGTTAAGCGTACCGAAGGGATTAAGCGCCTGACCGATGGTCGCGTGAATGTGCTGGTTGCAACCGACGTTGCCGCGCGCGGGATCGACATCCCGGACGTGAGCCATGTGATCAACTTTGATATGCCTCGCAGCGGTGATACTTACCTGCACCGTATTGGTCGTACCGGCCGTGCGGGCCGCAAAGGGATTGCTATTTCTCTGGTAGAAGCGCACGACCATCTGCTGCTCCAAAAAATTGGCCGCTACGTTGATGAGCCGCTAAAAGCTCGTGTGATTGACGAACTTCGTCCGACGACACGTGCACCGAGTGAAAAAATGACGGGTAAACCGTCTAAGAAAGCGCTCGCGAAACGTGCTGAGAGAAAAGAGAAAGAAAAAGAGAAGCCGCGCGTGAAGCAGCGCCACCGCGATACCAAAAATATTGGTAAGCGCCGTAAGCCAAGTTCTGCTGCGCCAGAGACAAAAACTGAAGAGTAAAAAAAAGCCGGGACATTCCCGGCTTTTTTATTCCACCCCCGAAGCTGAAACCTTACAGGCTTTCAGTAAAGGTACGGGCGATAACGTCGCGCTGCTGTTCCGGAGTCAGAGAGTTGAAACGCACCGCATAGCCAGACACACGGATGGTCAGCTGCGGGTATTTTTCTGGGTTCTCAACAGCATCCATCAGCGTTTCACGACGCAGGACGTTAACGTTCAGGTGCTGACCACCTTCCACGCGCACTTCTGGTTGCACTTGCATTGGAATTTCACGGTATTCAATTTCGCCCAGTTTGCTCACCGGAACGATTTCGTCTTCCGCAAAACCTGCTTTCGCTACTACACAGCGCGCTTCGTTTTTCTCGCTGTCCAGCAGCCAGAAAGAGTTCAGCAGATCGTCATTTGCAGCTTTAGTAATCTGGATACCTGTAATCATGTGTTGCCTCCCTTAGGCTACATTAACTGATGCTGGCCTTTTGCGGCCAATTGGTAAAACCATTGTTTGTTGTGTGTATATATAACATTCAGACCCGGGTGATTTATTGATTTAAATCAACAAAATCACTAACCACATAAAGAGTGTGGTCTAAATTTTTTGTTTTAGATCAATTTTAATGATTTACCAATTCAACTTACCCTGCCTGGTTTTCAACATAAATTGAGACACTTAGCCGCTTTTCCGCGGGTAATTTTGCTCACCAGGCATTAGCAGGTAAGCTAGGCAGAGAATGAAATTCGCAGGAGAGCGAGATGACAACACCTTTAACCTGGCATGACGTGCTGGCAGAAGAGAAGCAGCAGCCCTATTTTATTAATACCCTCAGTACCGTTGCGGCTGAACGGCAGGCCGGCCAGACAATTTATCCACCGCAGAAAGATGTATTTAACGCCTTTCGCTACACCGAACTGAGCGACGTGAAGGTGGTTATACTGGGGCAGGATCCGTACCATGGTCCCGGGCAGGCTCACGGACTGGCATTTTCCGTGCGTCCGGGCGTGGCCATTCCCCCTTCTCTGCTGAATATGTATAAAGAGCTGGAAGGAACGATTCCGGGTTTCACCCGCCCTAATCACGGTTATCTGGAAAGCTGGGCGCGCCAGGGCGTGCTGTTGCTGAATACCGTATTAACCGTCCGGGCGGGTCAGGCACACTCCCACGCCAGTCTGGGATGGGAAACCTTTACCGATAAGGTTATCAGCCTAATCAATGAGCATCGTGAAGGCGTCGTGTTTTTACTCTGGGGTTCACATGCCCAAAAGAAAGGGGCGATTATCGATCGTCAGCGCCATCACGTACTGAAAGCACCGCACCCGTCGCCGCTGTCTGCGCATCGCGGTTTCTTTGGCAGTAACCATTTTGTTCTGACGAATGAGTGGCTGGAAAAGCGTGGCGAAAAGCCGATTGACTGGATGCCTGTGTTACCGGCAGAGAGTGAGTAGGGTTTGAATGTGCCGGGTCAGGCCCGGCACATATAAGGCTTATGCCTTGTTCTGACGCCACCATTCGGCCAGCAGCACGCCGGTCGCAACGGATACGTTCAGGCTTTCAACGTTGCCAGTGCCGTCGATAGAAACGCTCATGTCAGCGCTGGAGAGTGCCGCATCAGACAGACCATCGCGCTCCTGACCTAACACCAGCACCATTTTGCGCGGCAACGTCGCTTTAAACAGCGGCGTAGCGGCGCGGCTTGAGGTGGTGACAATGGTGTAGCCCGCGTTACGGAATTGCTCAAGGGCCTCCAGCACGCTGTCGCCGGTGATCGGCTGAACATGCTCAGCACCGCCTTCCGCGGTACGGATTGCCGCACCGGATTCCAGCAGCGCGGCATCCTGCAACAGAACGCCTTTCACGCCAAAGTGCGCGCAGCTACGCATCATAGCGCCCAGGTTATGCGGGTTACCCACATCTTCCAGCGCCAGCACACAGTCATCGGCATCCGCCTGGCTGACCCACTGCTGCACGGTGGTGCCGTTACGTTTTTTGATCAGGAAGCAGACGCCGCCGTGGTGTTCAGTCCCGGACGCTTTTGTCAGCTCGGCATCGTCAACCACGTGGTAGGCTTTACGGTTCGCCGCCATCCAGCGCAGCGCTTCTTTAAAGCGCGGGGTCACGCTCTGGATAAACCATGCGCGAACGATACACTCCGGGCGGCTCTGGAACAGGGCCTGACAGGCGTTCTCACCGTAGACACGGGTCTCTTCCGCACGCTGACGACGCAGCACTTCCGGATCGATAAAGCTTTTTCCGCTGATACCGCCGTGATCGGCTTTTTCGGTCGCCTCTTCACCGGGCGCGCGCGAAACGGTACGCCATGGCGATCCACCGTCGCGGACAAAATCATCGCGTTTGCGATCGTCACGCTTACGGTCATCACGTTTGCGGTCATCGCCGCGGTTATTTCTGTCATCGCGGGCGGGGCGACGGCCACCGTCTGCACGAGAAGACGCCGGACGCCCGCCACCTTTTCCGGTACGCGGATTTTGGGTGCGTTTATCAGAGTCATCATCACTGCGGACATACATCACTTTGACCTTGCCGCTTTTGTTTTTCATTTCGTCGTTCATGCTTTTCTCCACCAGCGCTGCGCGAAGCGCGCAGATTACCCGATGTGCAAGCTCATAGCCATAATTTCGTACAAAAGCCTGTGACTATTGTTCCCATTGAATAAAACGCGTTGTCGATTTATACAGGCTCACTGATAATATGTAACATATCAGAAACATTATCGGCGTTCTGCCGTTGTTCCACGGCTCTATCAGAGGTTAGTTATGAATACCGTATGTGCCAACTGTCAGGCTTTAAACCGCATTCCGGACGATCGGATGGATGACGGTGCGAAATGCGGGCGTTGTGGCCACGAATTATTTGATGGCGATGTCATTAACGCGACGGGTGCTACGCTGGACAAACTCCTCAAGGACGATCTGCCGGTTGTGGTCGATTTCTGGGCACCGTGGTGCGGCCCCTGCCGTAACTTTGCACCCATCTTCGAAGACGTGGCTGAAGAGCGCAGCGGGAAAATGCGTTTTGTTAAAGTGAATACCGAAGCGGAACGTGAACTCAGCGCCCGTTTTCGCATTCGCAGCATTCCAACCATTATGATTTTCAAAAATGGTGAAGTGATCGACATGCTCAATGGTGCAGTACCGAAAGCGCCTTTCGACAGCTGGTTAAACGAATCCCTGTAACATTCGCGGGGCATATCTTGTGCCCCGTTCTCTCCTCTGCGAAAATGGGGTTTTTCCTGCCTTTTCGCCCATGACTGATAACGCTGTACTTCAATTACGCGCCGAGCGCCTTGCGCGCGCCACCCGCCCTTTTCTGGCCCGAGGCAATCGTATTCGCCGCTGCCAGCGCTGCCTTTTACCGCTGAAAGTGTGTCTGTGCGAAACGCTTGCACCGAGCGAGGCGAAAAGCCGCTTTTGTCTGGTCATGTTCGATACCGAACCGATGAAGCCCAGCAACACGGGGCGTTTGATCGCCGATATTCTGCCCAATACCGCAGCGTTTCAGTGGTCGCGCACTGAGCCACCTCAGGCTCTGCTTGACCTGGTGGCAAACCCGGACTATCAGCCCATGGTCGTTTTCCCGGCATCATATGCAGGCGAACAACGCCAGGTGCTTACGGCGCCACCATCCGGTAAGCCGCCGCTGTTTATTATGCTCGACGGCACCTGGACCGAAGCAAGAAAGATGTTTCGCAAAAGCCCTTATCTTGATGCGCTGCCGGTGATTTCCGTCGATCTGTCGCGCGTTTCGGCCTATCGCTTACGAGAAGCGCATGCCGAGGGTCAATATTGCACCGCTGAAGTCGCCATTGCGCTACTGGATCTGGCGGGCGATACCCAGGCGGCCAGCGCATTAAGCTCCCACTTCTCCTGCTTCCGCGAACGTTATCTGGCAGGAAAAACCGTTCATAAGGGTAGCGTCACAGCAACAGAGACAGAAAGCGTTTAAAATCATCAGGTCGCTTGCATTCACAGGAGGCCTGCATGAGCCAGAGAGGGTTAGAAGCGCTACTCCGTCCGAAATCCATTGCCGTTATTGGCGCCTCGATGAAACCGGACCGCGCAGGGTATCTGATGATGCGTAACCTGCTGGCTGGCGGGTTTAACGGCCCGGTCATGCCCGTTACGCCCGCTTATAAAGCGGTACAGGGGGTGCTGGCGTGGCCGGACGTGCAAAGTTTACCGTTTGTTCCCGACCTCGCCGTGCTCTGTACGCATGCGAAACGAAACCTCGAATTGCTTGAGTCGCTCGGTCAGAAAGGCTGTAAAACCTGCATTATTCTTTCCTCGCCTCCTGAACAGCAGCCCGAACTGCTGGCCTGCGCCAGCCGCTACCAGATGCGCATTCTTGGTCCAAATAGCCTCGGTCTGCTTGCGCCCTGGCAAGGGCTGAATGCCAGTTTTTCCCCGGTTCCGATCCGTAAAGGCAAACTGGCCTTTATTTCACAGTCGGCAGCGGTATCCAATACCATCCTCGACTGGGCGCAGCAGCGTGAGATGGGCTTTTCCTATTTCATCGCCCTCGGCGACAGCCTGGACATTGACGTTGATGAGCTGCTGGATTTCCTGGCGCGTGACAGCAAAACCAGCGCTATCCTGCTCTACCTTGAACATCTGAGTGACGCCCGTCGTTTTGTGTCGGCATCGCGTAGCGCATCGCGTAATAAACCGATTCTGGTCATCAAAAGCGGGCGCAGCCCCGCGGCTCAGCGCCTGCTGCAATCCCATTCCGGGATGGATCCCGCATGGGATGCAGCGATCCAGCGCGCCGGTTTACTGCGGGTACAGGATACGCACGAGCTTTTTTCCGCCGTCGAAACGTTGAGCCACATGCGTCCCCTGCGCGGTGAAAAGCTGATGATTGTCAGCAACGGAGCCGCTCCCGCCGCCCTGGCGCTGGACGAGCTCTGGCTACGCAACGGCAAGCTGGCCACGCTGGGTGAAGAGACGCTCCAGCGCCTGCGGGACGCGTTACCGGGAAGCGTTGTTCCCGATAATCCCCTCGATTTGCGCGATGATGCCAGCAGCGATCGTTACATTGAGGCGATCACGATTTTGCTGGATAGCCAGGACTTTGATGCGCTGATGATTATCCATTCGCCCAGCGCGGTTGCGCCAGGCAGCGAAAGTGCACGAACGCTGATTGAGGCTGTCCGAAACCATCCGCGCGGCAAATACGTCACCCTGCTTACCAACTGGTGCGGCGAGTTCTCCTCGCAGGAAGCGCGACGTCTGTTTAGTGAAGCCGGGTTGCCAACCTACCGTACGCCAGAGGGCACCATAACCGCGTTTATGCATATGGTTGAGTACCGCCGCAACCAGAAGCAGCTGCGTGAAACGCCTGCCCTACCGGGCAACCTCACAGCAAATTCGGTGGACGTACACAGTTTATTGCAACAGGCCATCGAAGAGGGCGCCACTTCGCTTGATACGCATGAAGTGCAACCCATTCTTGGCAGCTATGGGATGCAAACACTGCCGACCTGGATTGCCGGTGACAGCGCTGAGGCGGTACATATCGCTGAGCAGATTGGCTATCCGGTCGCGCTGAAGCTGCGCTCCCCCGATATTCCGCACAAATCGGATGTTCAGGGCGTCATGCTGTATCTGCGCACCGCGACAGAAGTACAACAGGCCGCGGATGCCATTATCGATCGCGTTAAAATGACGTGGCCACAGGCCCGGATCCACGGCCTGCTGGTGCAGAGCATGGCTAACCGAGCAGGTGCGCAGGAGCTGCGCGTGGTCGTCGAACACGATCCGGTTTTTGGTCCACTTATTATGTTGGGTGAAGGCGGCGTTGAATGGCAGCCAGAAGAACAAGCGGCTGTCGCGCTTCCACCTCTAAACATGAACCTGGCGCGTTATTTGGTTATTCAGGCCATCAAAAGTAAAAAAATCCGCGGCAGAAGCGCTCTGAGGCCGCTTGATATCGCCGGGTTAAGCCAGTTTCTGGTGAAGGTCTCCAACCTCATTGTTGACTGTGCGGAGATCCAGCGCCTGGACATCCACCCGCTCCTCGCTTCCGGAAATGAATTCACTGCCCTCGACGTGACGCTGGAAATTGCGCCATTTGTCGGTGACCGGGAAAGCCGTCTCGCCATTCGTCCTTATCCTCTCCATCTGGAAGAGTGGGTGGAGATGAAAAATGGAGAGCGGGCACTGTTTCGCCCTATCCTGCCGGAAGACGAGCCGCTGCTGCGAGCGTTCATCTCGCAGGTGACGAAAGAAGATTTGTACTATCGCTATTTCAGCGAAATTAATGAATTTACCCACGACGATTTAGCCAATATGACCCAGATCGACTACGATCGAGAAATGGCGATTGTGGCGGTCCGCCGTTCCGCAGAGGGAGAGGAGATCCTCGGCGTGACGCGTGCCATTTCCGACCCGGATAACGTGGATGCGGAGTTTGCCGTACTGGTGCGTTCCGATCTTAAAGGTTTGGGTTTGGGCAGACGGCTGCTCGAAAAACTCATTGGTTATACGCGCGATCACGGATTGTCACGGCTCAATGGCATTACTATGCCAAATAATCGGGGTATGGTGACCCTGGCGCGGAAGCTCGGTTTTGACGTTGATATCCAGCTGGATGAAGGCATTGTCTCTTTGTCCCTCAGCCTGACTTCGACGGGTAAACAAGAGTAAGCTGCTGGAAATGTTACCCACTTTTCCCGGCACTGGGGTATCATTGTCCGCTTATGTTGTTTGCCTGGTACAGACAACCCTTCAATGAACAGAGAAGAAACGCACTGTGATGTTGTCAAAATTTAAGCGTAATAAACATCAACAACACCTTGCTCAACTACCGAAGATTTCTCAGTCAGTTGATGATGTAGAGTTCTTTTATGCTCCCGCTCATTTCCGGGAGACGCTTCTTGAAAAGATTGCCAGCGCTACGCGACGTATTTGCATTGTGGCGCTCTATCTTGAACAAGATGAAGGTGGGCGTGCGATCCTGAACGCGCTCTATGAAGCGAAACGTCAGCGTCCGGAACTGGATGTTCGCGTGCTGGTTGACTGGCACCGTGCTCAGCGTGGCCGTATTGGTGCGGCTGCCTCGAATACCAATGCTGACTGGTATTGCCGCATGGCCCAGGAAAATCCGGGTATTGATATCCCGGTATATGGCGTACCGGTGAATACCCGTGAAGCGCTTGGCGTTCTTCATTTTAAAGGATTTATCATTGATGACAGCGTCCTTTATAGCGGCGCCAGTCTGAATGATGTGTATCTCCATCAGCTCGATAAATACCGTTACGATCGCTACCATCTTATCCGTAATCCGCAGATGACCGACATCATGTTCAACTGGGTTGATAAAAACCTGGTTCATGGCCGGGGTGTGCATCGTCTTGACGATCCTCATCGCCCGAAAAGCCCGGAAATCAAAAACGACGTTCGCTCCTTCCGCCAGGAGCTGCGCGATGCGGTTTATCGTTTCCAGGGTGATGCCAATAATGAAGAACTGTCCGTTACGCCTCTGGTAGGCCTGGGTAAATCCAGCCTCCTGAACAAGACTATCTTCCATTTGATGCCGTGCGCGGAGCATAAGCTCACCATCTGCACCCCGTACTTCAACCTTCCCGCCGTTCTGGTGCGTAATATCATTCAGCTGCTGCGTGATGGTAAAAAGGTGGAAATCATTGTCGGGGATAAAACGGCAAACGACTTTTTCATTCCGGAAGATCAGCCTTTCAAGATCATCGGCGCACTGCCTTATCTCTATGAGATTAACCTGCGCCGCTTTCTGAGCCGTTTACAGTACTATGTGAACACGGACCAGCTCGTCGTGCGCCTCTGGAAAGATGATGATAACAGTTATCATCTCAAAGGAATGTGGGTTGATGACGAGTGGATGCTGCTGACCGGTAATAACCTGAACCCACGCGCCTGGCGTCTGGATTTGGAAAACGCCATTCTTATTCACGATCCTCAGCATGCGTTAGCCGCGAAACGCGATCGTGAGCTGGAGCTTATACGCACGCATACCACAGTGGTTCGTCATTATCGCGATCTGCAAAGCATCGCTGATTACCCGGTGAAAGTTCGCAAGCTGATTCGCCGTCTACGTCGGATCCGTATCGATCGCCTCATCAGCCGCATTCTGTAATACACGAGCCCTGTCATCGACGGGGCTTTTTTATGGAGCTTGTTAATGCGTACGCCTTGCCTGATAATCCCTCTTTTGCTGACAGGTTGCAGCCATATGGCTAATGATAACTGGTCGGGTCAGGATAAAGCTCAGCACTTTCTGGCGTCTGCAATGATGTCCGCTGCGGGTAATGAGTATGCGCTGCACCAGGGTTATAGCAGGGATCGAAGTGCCACAATAGGCCTGATGTTCTCCATCAGCCTGGGGGCATCAAAAGAACTTTGGGATAGCCGCCCCTCGGGAAGTGGCTGGAGCTGGAAAGATTTTGCCTGGGACGTAGCCGGGGCAACAACCGGCTACGCCGTCTGGCAGATGGCGCATTATTAAAGGCGGATACCTTTTCCTTTGCGATGCAGCATCAGCGAGACAATAAACGCCAGCGCCCCCATAACGGTGACATACCAGAAGAAGGTCGTTTCACTGCCCCATGACTTAAGGGATAACGCGACATACTCTGCCGAACCGCCGAACAGGGCATTCGCGACCGCATAAGACAGGCCTACACCCAGCGCCCTCACCTGTGCGGGAAACATTTCCGCTTTCAAAATGCCACTGATTGCCGTGTAAAAACTGATAATAATGAGCGCCACCATGATTAAAGCGAAAGCGGTATACGGAGAGGTTGTATGCTGTAGCGCCGTCAAAAGCGGAACGGTACCCAGGGTTAGCATGCCGCCAAAGATCAGCATGGAGGTACGGCGACCAATTTTGTCCGACAGCGCGCCGACAATCGGCTGGATGAGCATAAAGACGAGTAACGCCACCGTCATGACGACACTCGCAACGTTTGCATGCATGCCCGTGGTGTTAACCAGATATTTTTGCATGTAGGTGGTGAAGGTATAGAAACTTAGCGAGCCCGCGGCGGTAAAACCTAACACCATCAAAAATGCTTTGCGGTTTCGCCAGAGCCCCTTCATCGAGCCCGCCTCTTTCAGCGCCCTGACCTCCTGTTGAGAGGTTTCATCAAGCTGACGGCGTAGCCACAGGGCGACAACCGCCAGGGCAGCGCCCATAGCAAACGGGATGCGCCAGCCCCAGGCGCGCAAATCTTCATCGCTAAGGATTTGTTGCAGGATCACCACAACCAGTAACGCCAGTAGCTGTCCGCCAATGAGGGTTACATACTGGAATGATGCATAGAAACCTTTGCGCCCTTCAACCGCCACTTCGCTCATGTATGTCGCACTGGTGCCATATTCGCCACCGACCGATAGCCCCTGGAACAGACGTGCCAGCAACAACAACGCCGGTGCCCATGTTCCGATAGTCTCATAACCGGGCAGGCAGGCAATCACCAGCGAGCCGACGCACATCATGCATACAGAGATGAGCATGGATGTCTTGCGCCCTTTCCTGTCCGCGATCCTGCCGAATAGCCATCCACCGATAGGGCGCATCAGGAACCCGGCGGCAAAAACGCCTGCGGTTTGCAAAAGCTGAGTTGTGGTGTTCCCTGACGGGAAAAAGATATGCGCAAAGTAGAGTGAACAAAATGAATAGACGTAAAAGTCAAACCACTCTACAAGGTTTCCTGATGAGGCCCCAACGATTGCCCAAACCCGACGGCGAGTATCCTTACCTGCCAAATTGGTGTTATCCGTATCTGCACTGGCTACGGTTTCTGTCATTTTAATATCCCCTGTCTCACATTGCGGGCCTTTGCCCACAAACAGTAAAACCGGATTTAAAACGAATCGTTAGGTAAATAAAATGTTTCCAATATGTTTCATTGCGTTTTGTGAACTCGATCAGCTATCTAATTATTAGCGGACGCAGTAATTATCCCCAGGACTGCTGGTGGGCTTTTTTTCGCTGCAAGTAATCTTCGTCTGCACGAATTTTATCCCACCACTTTTTGAAGACTGCGGCTGCTTCTGCTTTTACTGGATCGTGATCGAGGGGTTTGACTTGTCGTTCCGCATCATACTTTTTACCGCCCTTATGATTCGCGTATCGCCGGGCGCGGGTATAGCCCATTTGTATGAATTTACGTGCCATATCCATACCTACAAAATCGTTTTTACTGCGGTACTCTTCAAAGAGAGCGTATATCTCTTGTGCCGAACGCGCTGCGACTTCAGAATTTTTAAAACGCCAGTGTGGAAGGATTTCGCTTTTATAAGGCTCGACCATCAATACGCCCTGCTCACCCCGGCCAACCTGATACCGTTCGGGATGTTCGCGAAAATTTATATTTGCAAAATCTTGTTGGTAATCAAAAGGACGAGTCAAAGCGGCACCTTTGTTAAAATCGTTTTAACAATTGTAGGCCGGATAAGGGGAAGCCGCCATCCGGCATGTTTTTCCGCGCACAAAGCAAAAAACCCCGCACCTTCCGGTACGGGGTTCTTTCTGTTTGATGCCTGGCAGTTCCC
>NZ_NRIQ01000025.1:4347-7206 GCF_020224095.1 Enterobacter sp. CCUG 70166 | reverse complement strand
AGTACGCGGAATAGACCAGTTACTGGCGAATGCATCACAACTGGGCAAAGGCTTGGGAACCAAGCTGGTTCGAGCTCTGGTTGAGTTGCTGTTCAATGATCCCGAGGTCACCAAGATCCAAACGGACCCGTCGCCGAGCAACTTGCGAGCGATCCGATGCTACGAGAAAGCGGGGTTTGAGAGGCAAGGTACCGTAACCACCCCAGATGGTCCAGCCGTGTACATGGTTCAAACACGCCAGGCATTCGAGCGAACACGCAGTGATGCCTAACCCTTCCATCGAGGGGGACGTCCAAGGGCTGGCGCCCTTGGCCGCCCCTCATGTCAAACGTTAGGCGTCATGCATGAACCACACCGTCCCCGCAGAGGTATCCGCTCAGGTGCGGATAGTCGTCGACGTCATAAAGTCACATTTGGAGCCTGTGCTTCTTGCCATTTGTCAATGGCCATTAATTTTGACCCACCTTTGGCCAATAAAATTGACCCACCCTTGCACGTTTAACCCGTTGTTTTCTGTTTCAGCCGATAGCTCTCTCCTCCCAGCATAAAGATGTGTGAGTGATGGATGATTCGGTCGATGATCGGTACTGCCACGTTGTCGTCGTGGAAGAACTCGCCCCAGCAGGTGAAGTCCTTGTTGGTGGTCAGGATGATAGACCGGTATTCGTACAGACTGTTGATCAGCTGGAACAGGTTGTAGCGGGCCTGCCGGGTCATGGGCAGGTAGCCCAGCTCATCGATGATCAAGAGGTCGACCTTGCTCAGCTGGCTGATTTTCTTTTTCAGCTCGCCCTTCATTTCTGCCAGCTCCAGTTCTTCCACCAACTCCAGCGCGGTGCGAAACAATACCCGGTATCCGGCCTCGACGGCCTTGTGGCCAATCCCGATGGCCAGGTGGGTCTTGCCCACGCCTGGCGGGCCGATGAAGATCACGTTGTTGCGCTCGTCGATGAACCGGAAGTCCAGCAGGCTGTTGATCTGGCGCTTGCTGATGGTGGTCTGGTGGCGATAGTCAAAGCCCTCCAGATGCTTGTGCGCAGGAAAGCCTGCCGTCTTGTAATTGCGCTGTACCCGGTTGGCCTGACGCTGCTGGAGTTCGTATTCAGCCAGTCGCTGTGCAAAGCTCAGGAACGACATTTCACTGGCTTCGGCCTCGGCCAGTAACTGGGCGAGCTCTGCGGCGATGGAGGTCATGCGCAGGCTACGGTACTGGGCGGCAGTCTGTTCAAGCATGCCCATGGGTCACCTCCTGGCCAGTCGAGCGGCCAAGCTGTCGGTATGCACTCAAGTCCAGCTCTGACGGAGCCTCTGGCACGGGCTCAGGCAGACGCTCACGCCGGCTGGCCAGCTGGGTGGCCACCAGATACGCTTCGATCTGTCGGGCGGTCAGGCCCGGCTTCTGGCTCAGGTTCAACAGCATGTCCCGTTCAACAGGTGCGTGCTTACTCAGCAGGTTGCGTACTGCGAACAGTTGATCCTTATAGACCTTGGGCAAGGATCTCCGCAACTGATCACACAAGGCCAGGCTGAGTGCCTCGTCGCCCACCAGTACTTGAATGTCCTGCTCCAGCTGCTGCCGGCGCTGGGCATGGTCACGGTAGTGGTGGGTGTTTTTGATAATCTGACCTTTGCCGCCCGCCAACGCATGCTGGGCAATCACTTCGCCAGTTTGTAGATCAATCACATGCAGCTGGCTGTCGTCTTCCAGCACACCGACACGGCTTTGCTGCCAGGCCATGGGCACAGAGTACTTGTTGGCCTTCCAGGAGATCAGTCCGGTCTTATCCGCCTTGCGGGTCTCACGGGCTTCAGATGTGACGCAAGAGGGTGACAGGTAGGGCTTGAGCAGAGCCTGTTCGTCACGTTCAAAACGCAGCTGAGGTGCCTCACCTGTGGTGCCGTGTGCCCGCACATTGGCGACCTTGTCCAGCCAGTGATGCACATGCTCGCGCAGGTGCTGCTCATCACGGAAGGTCTCGCCGTAAAAGCAGTCCTGCTTGACGTATTTGACGCCCGCTTCAACCTTGCCCTTGCTCTCGGGGTCATAGCCTTCGCAAGCATGGATACGAAAGCCGGCTGTGGTGGCGTACTGATGAAAACGCTCGTTGAGGGTCAGCTCCCGGTATTTCTCCTCAATCACCACCAGCTTGGTCTGGTCGTACACCAGCTCTTCAGGCATGCCGCCAAAGTAGCGCAGCGCTTCGTCATGCAGCTGGATGAACTGCCGGGTATCCAGCGGCTTAAACGACAGGCCCACATACATCAGCCGCGAGTACGCCAGCACAAACACAACAAAGTGCACCACTGTTTCCACGCCACCAATCAGCACGTTACGCAGCTCGCCCGGGTCAACCTGGCACTGCACACCCGGCACCTCATCAACCACCGGCTCGTAATATCGGTGCTGACCGGTTGCAACCTCTTCCTTCAGCGCGCTGACGTAACGACGAATACTGCGCTCGGAGGTCGGCAGCTCACCCAGTTTCTCCTTGAGCTTGCGGGCAATCTTGACTGCACTGAGCCCGGGAAAGCTGGCCAGCAAGCTGATCAGGTATCCCCGGTAGGTGTCGAGCTGTTTGCTGCGGACAGGGTTATCCAGCTTGCGGGCAGTGGTTGTTTCATCCTGACGCAGATACTTGCGCACGCTGTTGCGCGAGATGCCCAGCTCCCGGCTGATGGCCCGAATGGAAAGTCCTTTGCCATCGTCATGTAATGATTTTATTTTGTGTATCACGTTCCACCTCATCATCAGAACGGTTCCCGGCCTGCCAAAAGGCTGGGAACCCTATCTGCATTTCTGGCCGGTTGGCCACCTTGGGGTGGGTCAAAATTAATGGCCAGGGCACTGTTGCAAAGTTA
>NZ_NRIQ01000025.1:0-4128 GCF_020224095.1 Enterobacter sp. CCUG 70166 | reverse complement strand
GCGCTTTATCCGTGTTGATGGGGAGCCCGCAGAATTCGGAAAAAATCGTACGCTAAGGTTTTCCGGGCATCCGTAAGGGCCGAAACTTCCCGTCTTCCAGTCTGCGGCTCTGCCGCCAGACGTAATCGCCGGTTAGGTTGATGTGCTCCCAGCCCAGCGGCGACAGGAATTGCAGCAGCTCGCCGTCCACCGGCTTGCCGGCCTCGACCAACCCCTGGGTGGCGCGTTCCAGGTACACCGTGTTCCACAGCACGATAGCCGCCGTCACCAGGTTGAGGCCGCTGGCCCGGTAGCGCTGCTGCTCGAAGCTCCGATCCCTGATTTCCCCAAGGCGGTTGAAGAACACCGCCCTGGCCAGCGAGTTGCGCGCCTCACCTTTGTTCAGGCCGGCATGCACGCGGCGGCGCAGTTCAACACTTTGCAGCCAGTCCAGGATGAACAGCGTGCGCTCGATCCGGCCCAGCTCGCGCAGGGCCACGGCCAGTCCGTTCTGGCGCGGGTAGCTGCCGAGCTTGCGCAGCATCAGCGAGGCGGTGACGGTGCCCTGCTTGATCGAGCTGGCCAGGCGCAGGATGTCGTCCCAGTGGGCACGCACGTGCTTGATGTTCAGGGTGCCGCCGATCAGCGGGCGCAACGTCGGGTAGGCTTGCACGCCCTGCGGCACGTACAGCTTGGTTTCGCCGAGGTCGCGGATGCGCGGCGCGAAGCGGAAGCCTAGCAGGTGCATCAGGGCAAAGACGTGATCGGTGAAGCCGGCCGTGTCGGTGTAGTGCTCCTCGATCCGCAGGTCGGACTCGTGGTACAGCAGGCCGTCGAGCACATAGGTGGAATCGCGGACGCCGACATTCACCACGCGGGTGCTGAACGGCGCGTACTGGTCGGAGATATGGGTATAGAACAGCCGTCCCGGCTCGCTACCGTACTTCGGGTTGACGTGCCCGGTGCTCTCGCCCCGGCCACCCGCGCGGAAGCGCTGGCCATCGGAGGATGAGGTCGTGCCGTCGCCCCAGTGGGCGGCAAAGGCGTGGCGATACTGGTGGTTGACCAGCTCGGCCAAGGCCGCCGAATAGGTTTCGTCGCGGATGTGCCAGGCTTGCAGCCAGGACAGCTTGGCGTAGGTCAGGCCGGGGCTCGACTCGGCCATCTTGGTCAGCCCGAGGTTGATCGCATCACCGAGGATTGCGGACAGCAGCAACGTCCTGTCTTTGGCCTCGGCCCCGTCCTTCAAGTGGGTGAAGTGGCGGCTGAAGCCCGTCCAGTCGTCCACGTCCATCAGCAGTTCGGTGATCTTGATGCGCGGCAGTAACTGGCTGGTTTGGTCGATCAGCGCCTGCGCCCGATCCGGCACCGCCGCATCCAGCGGGGTGATTTTCAGCCCTGACTCGGTGAGGATGGCATCGGGCAGCTCGTTGTCCTTGGCCAGGCGGGTGACGGTGGCCAACTGCTCGTCCAGCAGCTGCAAACGCTCTTCCAGGTACTGGTCGCTGTTCGGGTTGATCGCCAGGGGCAGGGCCTGCTCGCGCTTGAGTGCGGCGAACTTCTCGGCCGGCAGCAGGTAGTCGTCGAAGTCGCGGAACTGCCGCGAGCCCTTGACCCAGATGTCGCCGGAGCGCAGGGCGTTCTTCAGCTCGGACAGGGCGCAGATTTCGTAGAATTTCCGGTCGAGGCCTTCCGGGGTGATCACCAGCGGCTTCCAGCGCGGCTTGATGAAGGCCGTGGGTGCATCGGCCGGCACCTTGCGCAGGTTGTCGGCGTTCATCTCACGCAGGGTCTGCACGGCTGCCAGCACGCCTTGCGCGGCCGGCGCGGCGCGCAGTTCCAGCACCTCCAGCAAGGCCGGCGTGTAACGGCGCAGGGTGGCGAAGTTCTCGCCGACCAGGTGCAGGTGGTCGAAGCCTTCCGGCCGGGCCAGCAGCTCGGCCTCGCTGACGCTCTCGGTGAACTCGTCCCAGGGAATCACCGCCTCGATGGCGGCATAGGGGTCGCTGCCGCTTTCCTTCGCTTCCAGCAGCGCCTGGCCGATCCTGGAGTACAGGCGCACCTTGTCGTTGATCGCCTTGCCCTGCTTCTGGAACTGCTGCTGATGCTTGTGCTTCGCGCCGCTGAACAGCTTGACCAGGATGCGGTCATGCAGATCGACCAGCTCATCGATCACGGTCGCGGTGCTCTCCAGCACCACGGCGGCCAGGGTCGCGTAGCGGCGCTGCGGCTCGAACTTACCGAGGTCTTTGGGCGTCATCTGCCCACCCTCGCGGGCCAGCTTGAGCAGGCGGTTCTGGTGGATGTGCCGGCCCAGGCCTTCGGGCAAGTCCACCAACTGAAATGTCTTCAGCCGCTCGATGTGTTCCAGCATGTGCCGAGAGTTGGGTTTCAGCGGTGCCTGGCGCAGCCAGGTCAACCAGGTGATGCTGCTGCCGGCCTTGAGCTTCAACAGCTCGTCCAGCTTGGCCCGATGCGAGTCCGTGAGTGGTTCGACCAGGGCGCGGTAGACCCGCCGATTGGCTCGCGCAATGGCTTCCGAGCAGGCCCGGTCAATCACGCTCAGCGCCGGCAGGATGCGTCGTTTCTGCCGTAGGCTCTCCAGGGCCTGACCGGCCAGCAGCAAGCCTTTGTCGGTCTGCTGGGCCAGCTCGGTTAGCTCGCGCACCAGGGCGCGGAAGTCGGACAGGCCGAACGGGGCCAGTTGCAGGTAGGTGCGCAGTTCCTGGGCATGCTCGCGACGGGTCACGTCGCGCTCGCCGTACTTTGCCCAGCTCGCCGGCTCGGCCTGGACTTGCTTCGCCACCCACAGGATGACCGGCTCGGGCAGCTCGCTGTCGGTTCCCAGCGCGTAACCGGGGTAGCGCAGCAGGCAGAGCTGCACGGCGAAGCCGAGGCGGTTGGCGTCGCCGCGTCGCTGGCGGATCAGCGACAGGTCGGAGTCGTTGAAGGTGTAGTAGCGGATCAGGTCATCCTGGCTTTCCGGCAGCGCAAGCAGGGTGTCCCGCTCCGTGGCCGAGAGGATCAAGCGACGCGGCATGTGTCAGTCGTCCGTGCGGAGGTACTGGTAGAGGGTTTCCCGGCTGATGTTGAACTCGCGGGCAAGCTGCGCCTTGGGCTCGCCGGCCGTCGCTCGCTGCCGCAGGGTAGCAGCCTGCTCATCGGACAGGGCTTTCTTGCGGCCCCGGTACGCGCCACGCTGCTTGGCCAAGGCGATGCCCTCACGCTGCCGCTCGCGGATCAGGGCGCGCTCGAACTCAGCGAAGGCCCCCATCACCGACAGCATCAGGTTGGCCATCGGCGAGTCCTCGCCAGTGAACACCAGGCCCTCCTTCAGGAACTCGATGCGCACGCCGCGCTGAGTCAGCTTCTGTACCAAGCGACGCAGGTCATCGAGGTTGCGGGCCAGCCGATCCATGCTGTGCACCACCACTGTATCGCCTTCGCGGACGAAGCTCAGCAGCGCTTCGAGCTGGGGGCGCTGGGTGTCCTTGCCCGATGCCTTGTCGGTGAACACCTTGCTCACCTGGGTTTGTTCCAGCTGGCGTTCCGGGTTCTGGTCAAAGCTGCTGACCCGGACGTAGCCGATGCGGTGCCCCTGCACGATGTCTCCTTGGTTGAAGGCGGCTTAAGTGCTCCTTCTGTTCCGTTGTGCCTCAAACCCCGTTTCTGTCAGGCTGAAATCTATGACCTTCGCGGGCATGTGTCAAAAAATGCGAAAGATGACTCTATTCTGACGAAGCGGCGCGGCCTTGCCTGACATCCAGTTAGGGTATGCCTCAACCTGACGGCGGCGAATCACAAGCGTCCGGTTTGACGCTGGTTTCGGTCGCAGTGCTGGCCCGCGCCTGGAAGCGCTGATAGCACTCCAGCCCGCAGAAATGCTCCACGTACTCGGCCCCTTCCGGCGTGAAGGCGGCATCGAGCGGGATTTCCTTGCAGCACACGCAGCAACTGGTGCTCGGTTCATTGGCGTTCATGGTGGTGTTCCTCCATTGGTTGACGAAGCCGACGAAGGCCGCCGCCGGCATCGGCCTGGCGAACAGGAAACCCTGCACCGTGTCGCAACCCGCCTGCCGCAACCACGCAAGGCAGTCGGGTGTTTCCACACCCTCGGCTACCACCTCCATTGTCGTTTTCAGAAGACGG
>NZ_NRIQ01000024.1:0-52838 GCF_020224095.1 Enterobacter sp. CCUG 70166 | reverse complement strand
CACGCAGTTAACATGTCGGGCGTTATTAACTAACTTACTGATTTCAATAATGCTCTGGCGCTGCTATGTATGCTTTGGGGCATCTGTGGGGCAAAATCCGCGAGCCTCTGATTCAGCATTGCGATCTGCTCACTACTGCTGTCTGCCATCCACGCACCGTATACGTTGAAGACCATCTGGGCGCTCGCATGGCCCATCTGACTGGCAATGAAGCTGGGGTTAGCGCCAGCTGACAGTGACCAGCACGCATACGTGTGACGCGACTGATATGCTTTCCTGTGCCTTATCCCTGCTCGCTTCATCGCTGCGTCCCATAAATCACCTATCGAGTCGACTTTGTAGATGATCCCCACCTGCTGACATTTTCTGACCAGTTGAGGGTTGAAAACAAATGTACACTCGTGGCTCTCAGTTCTGCCATATTCGCGCAGCTGAACATCGATCTGATGCTTTTTTCCAAGCCTGGTCATTTCCGCCTGATTCCTCAGGACGCTGATCGCAGGCTGAATGAGGTGTATCACTCTGTTGGTACTGGCCTCAGTTTTCGGTAGAGTGAATTCACCCAGTTTTGTATAATTACGCCTGATTGTTATTGTTCCAGCTTCAAGATCGATATCCTCCCAGGCCAGGGAGGTCAGCTCCCCATGACGCACCCCTGTGTATACTGCAAGTGACCACAGGTTTTTCGTCTGCTGATGCCGGCATGCATCAATCAGGCGAATAAATTCGTCACGAGTTAGCGGATCTGGCTCTGCCCTGGCTTTTTTAAGAGGCTTGATCCCGTCGAATGGGTTCGCCTCTAAGTAACCGTGATCTGCGGCAAACTGAAACATTCCGGCAATCGTTGTCATGTAATAATTTACGGTGACAACACTTCGTCCCTTTGCCGGGACCTTCCCCTTCATTGGCATCTGGTGACGGGTCAGTAAATCTTTCCTGATATACAGTAATTCCTCTTTAGTCACCGCCGACACCAGCCGATTACCCCCGATCCTTGGCACCATATTCCTTGCGACTGACTCATAACGGTTGAGTGCGTTCGCGCAGATTTCCATTCTCTTCAGATCCAGCCACTTTTCGGCAAGCTCTGACACTGTAATTTCTTTCTTACCCACCCCAAAAGTCTTGAGGTTAGGGGAGTCCGGAAACTGTGCCGCGTACTCAAATGTGCCTGTTCTGATGGCAAAGCATACCGATGTCCGCAGTTCCCCGGCGATCTTCCTGTTCTTAGCGGTGTCAGGGACACCGAGGCTCTCCCTGACACGCTTACCTTTGAAATTAAACCAGATGCGCAATGTGCCACCGTGGTTTTCGACGCCTGTTGGATATATAACTTTATCCATTGATTCCTCCAGACGCCCAAGAGCGATATGAGATTACCTTTTTCATGGCCTCAGATCACCCAGGCTGTTTGTTTTTCATTGAGGCCACCCACGCATCGACCGCTTTACGGTTATACATGCACTCGCTGGAAGGTTTCGGATTTCCGTCAGGTGAAACATGCACATATTCCCGCCCAACCAGCCAGCATTCTTTTCTGGCCCGGAGGATGGTTCCGGGCTTGAGCCCGGTAACCGCAATCAGAACCTTTTCGCTAACCCAGTCATTCGGTACCAGAAGAACAACGTCGCTCATAATCACCTCAGTGCATAACTGGCATGTCAGGCATGCCTTCTTTCTGAATCTGTTCGATGAAACTGTCGTGCAGCAAATTAAAACCCTCCCGGCCAAATTGTGACAGCTGAAGCCCCTGCACTTCGTCTTCCGCTAACATGCCCTTGTACATGCGCAGAGCCATCTGCTGACCAAGCTCCTGGCCGTATTTCTCAATGGCAATACCTTCCACATGATTAGCAAGTGCGAATCGCTCTGGCGCAGGATAAATACTGATTGAACCGTGCTGGCCGGAGTAGATAACTGCTTTGTCGAAACCTCCTGAATCGTTGGCCACCTCACTGGTCCCGTTCTTTTCCTGCTCTTCCGTAATAAAGACGGCAACCAGCATCCAGCGCCAAAGAATGATTTCTTTCTCGATGCCCGGGTTAAACCAGCCGCTTTCAATCCCTTCCATAATGCAAGCCAACAGTTCAAGTCCATCCGGAATTCGTTTGTCATAATTACCGTTGTCGAGCTGGCGAACCGCAACTGAATAACCAATAACTCGGTTACCAAAACGGATGCCGGATGATGTAGGCTCTGGGGTAAAGCTTGAATCAACCATTAATGCACTCCTTCTGGTTTGATGGCTTGCAATGCATCTACTTCTTTGACGTAACGCTCGTGCATCGCGTCCCATTTTTCACACCATTTTTCCATTTCTCGCTTGCGCGCCAGGATACGACGCAGACGGCGAACACAACGCTGGTGGGCGGCCAGATACTCAGCCTTTGTTTCCCCGTCTCGCCATACCTCCATATCATCGCGATCAATACGCACTCGCGGGTGATGCTGCGGAAAACCTGAACGCTCAAAAGCCTCGGTGGTCATGAAGAAAGCCAGATAGCGGATCGCCGTATCTCGCGTGAAGCATTTTTTGATACGACCGTGACGTACTGCTACGAACAGTGGGCCAACTGGCGTATCGTGTTTCTGTAATGCCAGGTCAATCATGCTTACGGTGCGTTTATCTTTCATTTCCGGTCTCTCCCGTGAATCGTGTTCTGTTTTTTCCGTGGTTATCATGAAATCCATATTTAATTTCTGCGTTTCGTCTTGCCTCGACTGCTTTATTGAAATCCGTGAAAGATCCCAGATATATTTGCTTCGCGTTTATAACAATATTTGCCCACCATTTTTTCTTGTGATGTGACCAGCTCACCCCTGTATGGCCGGATGTGTTGGTTTTAGATAAGCGCGCATTCTTACTATTGTCTTGGTTTGTACATGAACGCAGGTTTTCTATTCTGTTATTAGTGGTGTTCCCATCAATGTGATCGACTACTTCGGGCTCAACACCATTAACCATTTTAAATATCAGGCGATGGGCATAGTAAATGACACCATCTAACCGCACGATACGATATGCTCCTGTTTTTGTTTTAATAAACGCGCCAGCAGGTTTACCTGCAAATCTTGTATTTAATTGTTTTTGTATACTTGATGATGAAAAGTGTTTTAAGGGACGATGTTTCCAGAACAACTCTCCAGTTTTTTGTTCGTAATAAAAGCACTCGTTGAGATAATCTGATTCAGGAATTCGTATCGCTGTAAGTGCCATCAGATCCCCCCATTTCATTACCCTCCGTTTTCGGAGCCTCCACTTTTTGTTTTTTGACGAACTCGACCAGCTCAGAAATGAGCTCGTCGATTAATGCCTTTCCGCTTTCTGTCAGGAACTCACCGCTGCCATTCACATCTACGGCGTTGCTGTAAATTCCTCTGATGGCTTTTACGCCGTCAATATTCCCGTATTCACTGAGAGCCAGCTTTTCGAATCGTCTCAACAGACCATCAAGCAGTATTTCTGTTAATTCGACGTTGTTTATTCCCCCCTTAGGCATATTAATAATGATGCAGGTGCTTCCGGTTTTACGCTGGTGGCGTAATAACGAGGCTTTAAGTATTCGGCGTCGATATGTTTCTATTAATTTATCCATTGCGCTGTTCTTCCTCCAAACTCATAACTATTTCTTCCTCCTTTTCGGTCCATCCGTGAATCTCAGCGGCCAGGTCATAAACCAGAGCACATAGAGTTTTAAGTTGAAATCGGTCGAGCTTGTCGTGATATTCATATAATGTTTGCGACAAACCAGATAACTGTTCTGCTTTGATATTCACACCCTGAATATCCTGCCTTTTAAAATGCTCATAATTACCGTCCATATGCTTTTTTAAGGTAAAGTCGAGCGATTACCTCGTAACCGCAGGCCGCATAAAGGCATGCTGTTCTATATGCCGATTTATCAATGATGAAAGTCATACGAAGCGCCTCACAGCCAAAGAAGCACCACCCGACCGTAAATTTTGATTTCTTTCTGTTCATCGGTATTAAGGGTGAAAGTTTCGTAATGATGGTTATCAGAAATGATTTTTAATGAGCCATCAGCTAATGGCTCAATTCTCTTAATGAAAAGACATGGGCGACCAAAAGCATCCATTGTGTAAACATAAATGCCAGAGGTAAGCGCACGTCCACCGCAATCAACGAAAGCCACAACCTCACATGGTTCGATGGTCGGCTGCATTGAATCACCTTCCATCCGGCAGCTTTGTACGCGGTTGCCAAAGTAATTGATGTTGTCAGATCCGAACAGCATTTGAGGCGTTTTAACTGGCTGATTAACTGCGACGGAATTTTGCATTTTCATTTCCTCAGGGTGAGTTTGGCCCCACCAAGAAAGGTGTTAATTAAATAATGTTAATTAATTTTAAATCTTGTCGGCTTGCTTGCAGATGGTTTCTTGCAAGTCGTCTAATTTTTCATAAACGATAGTTAGCGTACCGATAGCCGACAATTCCGGAGGCATACAATCCATAGCGTTGGATAAAGCCATTCTGCAATTGCCAATATCCGCAGACCATGAATTAAGTTGATTGGAAGTTATAATGCTTGTTGGCTCTGTAAATTCACCACACTGCTCGTTTCCTGAAATGAGCCACAGAACATCAGAATGAAGAATGTTAGCCAATTGGATTAACTGGTCAGCAAACGGAACAGTTTTTTCCGTTTCCCAGTTGTTAATGGTTTCGGTTGTTAAACCAAGATGATCAGCCAAAAAATCCTGAGACAGTCGAAGCGAAGATCTTTGATTTAATATTCTTTTGCCGATGGTTTTGGCTACGGTGATTTGAGTATTCATTTCATTGGCTCCGTTGTTTGCCGATGAATGAACTCTAAGTCATGCAATAACTTATTGCAATAACAAAACTTATTTTTCTTTTGCGATTTAGTTTAATGCATTGATTTTTTTGATTAAATTTTGTTATTAAACTGCATGCTTACAGCTACAGACAAAGAAAAAGCCGCTTAAAAGCGGCTTCAAAAGGTGGGGTGTTGAAGGTTAGAGCCTATTGTAATTGATTGATTCATGCATTATGGCTTTACCCATCACGTAAAGGTCATCTTGGTTTTCTTCCGTGATATACCATTTCTCATATGCCGGATTATCCGATAAGACTGCCAGCCTGTTTCCCTGCATCTGGAGACGTTTTAGGTGAAATGTTTTACCAAAAACAAACACATACACACCATCCGTTAGAAAGTGTCGGACGGAAATGTCTACGAAGACACGATCACCGGAATTGAACGTGCTGGCCATGCTGTCGCCATTGACGGTCATTACTTTTACGACATCTTCACTACGATTCCCGAAGAGGGATTTTGCATGTTGAGTCGTGAACTCAATAGCGTGTAAAACCTCCACATATTCTGAAAGCATGAACGTGCCAGGTCCTGCACTCACTGAAAGGTCAAGAACCTCGACCCTGAATATGCCAGCGTTATCCTTTACCTCCCTTTCGGGCATGGTCTCTATCACATAGCCCTGTCTATGAGGCACATGATTTTTTCCAGTTGATAGCCATTCAGGGCTCACACCCAGCGCATTAGCAATCTCAACCAACTTACGTGTTGTGTTGGTTTTGCCTGCAACAAGACGCCAGATAGCTGGTTGCGAAACCCCAACTTTCATCGCTAATTCTGCCTGTGTAAGGCCTGCGTCAACCATCGCTTTTTGAAGACGATCTGAGAATGTGTTCATACCAATAAGCCTATACAAAAAGTTATTAAGTGGCAAATACGATAAGTTATTGCATAAAGTTATTCAAGGCTATACTCTTTCCCTATGTTCAATAACTTTTGGTATTTTTATGATCAATCAACATGTCAAGAGAGCTATCGATATTCTCGGCGGCCAAGCTGCATTAGCAAGGGCGTGCGGGGTTACTCAACCGGCTGTATTTCGCTGGCTTAATGGTAGCCGGGTTAAGGCTGATCATGTCATGTCCATTGTTAAAGCTACTGGTGGCGAAGTTAAAGCCTACCAGATCCGCCCAGACCTTCCAGATACATTCCCTCACCCGGGCAATGAGGTGTGATATGTCGCACTCGATCACTACCGAAAACCAAGTTAAGCCATTGGATATCGATTATCGCGATCCGCGCGGTGTGATTGTGCATGTCACCGGCTGGAATCGGGATAAACAGCAGGTGTACTTCACCAGGCAGAATTATCCGCATGAATGCATGCAGCCTGTCTGGAAGTTTCAAAATTATTTCAGGAGGGTTGTGGAGTGAGCAATTTCTTACAGCTCGTTGATCGTCCAATAGCCTTTCAACGGTCCTTCGTTCGCCTTGGCGTGGGTATTACAGGTGCATTGCTATTGTCACAGATTGTCTATTGGCAGAACCGCATGGAAGGGAATTGGTTCTACAAAACCCAGACAGATCTCGAAGAAGAGACTGGATTAACGCGTTACGAACAAGAGGGAGCGCGTAAAAAGCTGGTTTCCTGTGGCGTACTGGAAGAAGCAAAACGTGGCATCCCAGCAAAATTATATTTCAGAGTAAACCAGGAGCGCTTGGAAGAACTTCTACTTGGCGAAAACCAGCATGCAGGTATGGGGAAAACCAACAAACAAGGATGCGGAATTTCCGCAAACAGTGATGCGGAAAACCAGCATGCAGGTATGGGGAAAACCAACGAGCAGTCATGTGGAAATTCCGCATCCATTCATACAGTAGATTACCAGGAGACTACACAGAAGATTAATACAGAGAATAAATATCTTGGTGCATCGGCTGAAGCCGACACACCGAAAGTGAAATCTTCAACTGATTATTCTCCTGCATTTGAAGAAGCCTGGCAGGCATACCCAAAACGTAGCGGTGGAAATAACAAGCTAAGCGCATTCAAAGCCTGGAACGCACGTATTAAACAGGGCGTAAAACCAGAGACGATGCTGGAAGGGGTTAAGCGCTACGCAGCTTTCATGGCCTCTGAGGGAAAGATCGGTACTTCGTTCGTCAAGCAGGCGGCGACGTTCTTCGGGCCGGATAAACATTTCGATGAACCGTGGCTGGTAGAGACCCAGGAAAACAAAGTCCCTACCCGACAAGACCAGTCTCGCTACGAGTGGTACGCAAAGTCTGATGACGGCTCTGCCGAGGTGTTTATCAATCAGTCAGCGATCGATCGCATGAACCGTGGCGGGTATCGCCCATGAAAATACTCCTCAAGCGTGTGCTGGTGGCCGGATATAACCACGGCGTTCTGTGCGAGGGATTTGTGAGATGGTTTTTTGTTAAATTCGATTTACGGAGTTTGTGAGTTATGAGCCCAGCTGAACTATCAGAAAAACTATGGGATAACGCTGAACGCGTCGCTAAGTTTCTTCTTCCGAAAGGACATCTGGAGGGGAAGGAGTGGTGTGCTGGCAATACGAACGGTGACTCAGGCAAAAGCCTCAAGGTCAATATCGGCGGTAAAAAATCATGGGCTGACTTTGCCAGCGGTGACAGCGGTGACCTGCTGGATCTCTGGGTGTTGGTTCGTAACTGCCAGCTGCATGATGCAATGCGAGAGGCGAAAGAGTTTCTTGGCCTGAAAGATGACGACCACCACTTCGAAGCGAAGAAAAAACTGTTCTCTCGTCCGACGAAAAAGGGCGTTAAATCGGCCAGCAAATGCTATGACTACCTTGCTTCACGTGGAATTACCCGTGAAACAGCCGATCGCTTTAAGGTAACAGACGCGGTGGTCTGGTATCACGACGAAAGCCGCGAGGTACCAGCAGTGGCATTCCCGTACATCCGGAATGGTGAACTGCTACAGGTAAAACGTATTGGAACCGAAAGGCCAAACGGCAAAAAACTGATTATGGCTGAAGCTGATTGCGAACCATGTCTGTTTGGCTGGCAGGCTCTGGATAAAAACACCCGCCTGGTAGTTCTGTGCGAAGGTGAGATTGATTGCATGACCTTTACGCAGCTTGGCTATGATGCCCTGTCTGTTCCCTTTGGCGGTGGCAAAGGGGCCAAACAGCAGTGGATTGAATATGAATACCATAACCTCGATCGCTTCCAGGAAATTTGGCTGTGCCTGGACAACGACAATGTAGGCCGTGAAGCTGCAAAAGAAATCGCCAGACGTCTTGGGGAACATCGTTGCCGCATGGTTGAACTTCCCCACAAAGATATCAACGATTGCCTGATGAACGGCATGGACAGCGACTCCATTCTGGAATACATGGAGCGCGCCAAATTCTTCGATCCCGATGAGCTTTGCTCAGCAGGGGACTTGCTTCAGGAAACTATCGAGGCATTCGAACATCGGGATACCGGTCTGTTTACAAGCCCATGGGCTTCGCTGAACAACAACTTTAAGTTCCGTGCCGGTGAACTGACCCTCGTTAATGGCGTTAATGGGCATGGAAAAACAGAGCTCGTTGGACATATCGCGATTGATGCGATGAGTCAGGGCGTCAGGACGTGTATTGCTTCTCTGGAGCTTAAACCAGGCAAAATGCTTGCCCGACTCACGCGGCAAACCATCTGCACTTCCTCACCGAAACGTGAAGAAATCATTATGACCAACGAATGGTTTTCTGACCGCCTTTGGGTATTCAAACTTACCGGAACTGCCAAAGCAGACCGGCTTCTTGAGATTTTTGCCTATGCCCGGCGTCGCTATGGCATTGAGCTGTTCGTCATAGATAACCTGGCTAAATGTGGCTTAGACGAAGAAGACTACACAGGTCAGAAGGACTTCATCGATACGCTGTGCGACTTCAAGAACGAGCATAACTGTCACGTCCTGCTGGTTACCCACGCCAGAAAAACAAACGACTCCGCTCCAACAGGAAAGATGGACGTAAAAGGCACTGGCGCCTTAACCGACATGCCCGACAACGTTATGGCCGTCTGGCGCAACATTCCCCGTGAGCTGGCGCAGAGAAAAGCGGATCGTATGGGTTATGAGAGCCTCGACAAAGACGAACAGGCCGCGATCAATCTCCCCGCTTCAATGATTCGTTTGTTGAAGCAACGAGAAGGGGAAGGGTGGATCGGTGACATCGGAGCTAATTTCGACTCTCGCTCTCACCAGTTCCTGGAAGGCGAGAAAAAACCATTTAACTACCTGGTCGGTAAGCCGCAAAGCGAGCTTGATCTCGAGTGGGAAGCCAGCAACGTAACGAGGGTTTGAGATATGGAACTTGAAGCATCACTAAAACACTTTAGCCCTCAGGGAATGCAGATCAGCGACGACGTGAAGGGAACTTCTCCGGACCGCCTTACAGGAACAGACGTAATGGCGGCGATTGGTACCACCAGCAGCCGTGCGCGCTTCGGCCTGGCGGCGTTCTTCGGTAAAGCGGGAATCAGCAAAACGGATGAACAGCTCGCAGTTCAGGCGCTGGCGCGATATGCGATGGATGTCGCACCGAAGAATGTTCGCAAAGCAGCTGGTGGGCAGTTCGGATGGTGCATGCAGATGCTGGCGCAGTTTGCCTTTGCTGATTACTCCCGTTCGGCCGCCACCAGCGCGACGTGTCACAGCTGTTGCGGTACCGGGCGAACAACCCGCGAGCAGATTACCCGCAAAGTTTCTTACCCATGGGGTAAAGCGCCATACTGGGCCTGCCGCTCTCGTGCTGTTCGACCATCTGACTGGGAGCAGTGGACGGAGGTAACAGAGGTTGTACCGGCGGTCTGTGATGTTTGCGAAGGCAAGGGAACGATCAGCGCCCGGTGCAGGTGCGGCGGTAAAGGTGAAGTGCTGGATCGCAAAGCGACCAAAGAACGTGGCGCACCGGTTTTCAAAACGTGTGAACGTTGCTCTGGTAATGGCTTCTCTGCTATCTCCTCGGCGACGGTACACCGTGCCATTCTGAAGCGTCTCCCGGACCTCCATCAGTCCTCATGGTCACGCAACTGGAAACCCTTTTATGAAATGCTGGTGGACACGCTGCGCCAGGGGGAGCGTCACGCGGCAGTAGAATTTGAGAAGGCGACAACTTATTAATATTATCGGAACAAATGGCGACACTTTTTTGCACGTTAGTGTTGACTTTGCATAAAACTGTCCTGTATGCTTTTGATTATGGAGTATAACGCCTGTAGATAATTAACCTCGAAAAGCCCGCCACGTTGCGGGTTTTTTTGTACCCGTATTTCCTGCGCACCGCCCGCGCATTCATCACGTCGAACCAATCCATTTGAAATGAGCCTTTGAGGAAATCAGTTAGCGCTGGCGAGCCTCGACGGGCTGGTTTCCTGTGCGGCAAAGGTTCATTTCAAAGTAAGGCATACGCATATCATGAGCATCACCCAAGAACGGCTGAAAGAGGTTCTGAAGTACGACCCTTTGACTGGTTTATTCGTTTGGATCAAGCGAACAAACTCACGGTCTACGCCTGGCAAAATAGCCGGGAACGCAGATACGTACGGCTATATCCAGATAATGATCGATAAGAAATTAATTTTCGCTCATCGGTTGGCTTTTTTGTATATGGACGGTGCGCTGCCGCCGGCTGATAAGTGTGTCGATCATATCAATGGCAATCCCAAAGATAACCGATGGGACAACTTACGCATCGTTACCCAGTTTGTTAATCAGCAGAACAGACACAAAGTCCGAAAAGGGGCGAAGTCCGAGCTGATTGGAGCAAACTGGTGCAAAGCTCGCGGCGTATGGCGCTCCGCTATTCGCATCAACGGGCAACGTAAAGAGCTTGGTAGTTTCCAAACTGCGGAGTTGGCTCACGAGGCTTACATGAAAGCTAAAGCTGAAATGTGCCGTTAACGCCCACACGACACCAAACCCGCCTCAGTGCGGGTTTTTTTATGTCCGAAATTCTTCGCGCCACGCTCGGCGCAATTCAACCACAGAGCCTTTCAGGGGTGAGCCATAGGGAACGGTCGGTGTGACTGTCTCTGTGGGCTGATCATTCCTGAGCGCTGGCTCACCCGCTAAAAGGAAAGTCACTATGTTCGGTATCTTCAAAAAGAAAGCACGTAAAGCTGTTGTCGAAGTTAAGAAAATGGAAAACCGCGACGCGGTTGAAGCTACGGTGTGGGGTGCTTACTCCATTGCGTATGCCGACGGCACATGCGACGCGAAAGAAATCGCCACTCTGGAAAAAACCATTTCAGCATTGCCTGCTTTCGCACCGTTTGCTGGTGAGATCGCACAGATGAGTAGCAATATCCGTGCTCGCTATGAAGCTTCGCCGCGATCTGCTAATGCTCAGGCGCTGCGCGAACTGGCTGACGTTGCCGGTACAAACGATGCTGTTGATGTTCTTTGTCTGTGCCTTGATGTCGCTGACAACGACGGCATCGGGGAAGAAGAAGAGAAGCAGCTCAAGAAAATTGCTCAGGCGCTGCAACTTCCACTGGACCAGTACCTGTGATCGGGAAATTGCGCTGGGTAGCCGCCGGGGTATTGATGTTCCTGGTGGTTGCCATCGACTTCACCAGCAAAATGATGTCCATCCTTGCTGATGGCGTGCTGGTAGCCGGGGTGATTACTTTACTCTGGCCCGTGTTTAAATCCAGTAAATAACACTGTGCAAAAGGTCATTTCTGATGGCCTTTGACAGAGTGACAAATTATGCCGCATTGCGGTTTTCTTTCCCCTCATTTTGAGAGGATTCACAGCATTGAGGGGGACCGATGTCCGATCCGATTTCCGGCTCTGGGTTAGCCGGTATTGCTTTGACCGGGGCCAGTGTTTACGGGCTTCTAACCGGAACTGATTACGGTGTTGTTTTTGGTGCATTCGCAGGCGCCGTATTCTACATAGCGACCGCGGCTGAACTGAGTGTGTTGCGTCGGCTGGCTTACTTCGTCGTGTCCTATATTGTCGGCATTCTTGGCTCTGGTCTGGTTGGATCTAAGCTCGCATCATGGACGGAATATAGCGATAAACCGCTGGATGCCATCGGTGCCGTGATTGTCTCTGCGCTGGCCGTTCAAATCCTTACGTTCCTGAATAAGCAGGATATCGGCTCGCTGGTGGCGCTGATAACGCGCCGGGGAGGTTCAGGTGGTACTAAATGACCCATCAGCAACGATCAACGCGTTACTCTGCGCTGGAGTTGTGATCACCCTGATGTTTTATCGCCGTGGTGATTCGCGGCATCGGCCATGGATTTCGCGTTTGGCCTGGCTGATTACCGTCACGTATAGCGCTGTGCCGCTGGCGTACCTTTGTGGGATTTACCCGCATTCATCATGGGCCACAATTGCGGCAAACATCATATTCCTTTCCGTGCTGGTGGCCGTCAAAGGCAACGTTGCACGCCTGGTTGATCATCTGAGGCACTAATGAACCAATCACAATTTCAGAAGGCGGCTGGTATCAGCGCCGGGTTAGCTGCGCGCTGGTTTCCGCATATCGACGCCGCCATGAAGGAATACGGCATCACCGCACCGCTTGATCAGGCGATGTTTATTGCCCAGATGGGGCATGAAAGCACCAGATTTACCCGGCTGGTGGAAAACCTGAATTACGCGGCTGAAAACCTGGTGCCGACGTTCGGCAGCCACCGCATCACGCAACAGCAGGCCGCCGCACTTGGCAGGACGGCAACGCAACCGGCAAACCAGAAAGCGATCGCCAATCTGGTATACGGTGGTGAGTGGGGAAAAGAACACCTTGGCAATCAGGTCGCTGGTGATGGCTGGAAATATCGCGGTCGCGGGCTGAAACAAGTTACCGGCCTGAGTAACTATCGCAGTTGTGGCCAGGCGTTGAAACTGGACCTTGTTACCCACCCGGAGCTGCTTGAACAGGATGAATACGCCGCGCGCTCAGCCGCATGGTTCTATGCCTCCCGCGGTTGCCTGCTTCATTCCGGCGACGTGGAGCGCGTGACGCTTCTTATCAATGGTGGCAGAAACGGGCTGGATAAACGCCGCGCGCTGTTTAACCTGGCGAAATCTGTTCTGGTGTGAGGTGAGTGTGGGTATCGAAACGATAATCGGGCTGGCCGCACTGGTGATTTCCGCTATCGCCGGTGCCTTTGGCCTGGGCCATATTCGCGGCACCAGCAAAGCGGAAGCGAAAGCGGACCAGCAGCGCACCGAAGATAACGCAGCTGCAACGGTCGCAGCAGCCGAACGCCGGGTAGATGCAACGAAAGAGGCCAGCGATGTACAGCAGACTGTTAACCATATGCCTGGCGACGATGTTGATCGTGAGCTGCGCGCAAACTGGACCCGCAAGGGTTGAGGTAGTCGATACAGCGTGTGACTGGGTAAATCCAATCTACGCTACAGATCATGACTGGGATGTGCTGGACCGCCAGACGAAGAAAGACATCCTGGCGCATAACAAAGCGTGGCAGGCGAACTGCCAGAAGCCAATCGAGAAAAAAAATTAGCAGCAAGGATATCGAGTTGATAATTTGCGAAAAATAGCTCCGGCGTGTGCCATAAACAGTTCAAGCATGAGCTGCCTTCTTTTTGCCTGTTGATTACCTAAAGGGTATTATCGTGATCCACACAGCAAGGAGGTTACATGACTGAACAGGCTTATGATTTAACTAAAATCAAAGAGATAGAACAGACCGATGATGCCATGAAAGCTAATCGGCTTTTAGCTAGTGGCTGGGTATTATTGAAAGTAACTGAAACCCAATCACACGATGAATACGGTGCCTTGTACTCCACAGTTTGGTTCACAGTTGGAAACCCCCAGTAAGCAGAATAGCCCGCCAAACCGCGGGCATTTTTTTATCCCCACCAGCGGATAAAACAACCATTATCCCCTATACGGTATAAATCGGCCTCGCACCTGCGGGGCTTTTTAATGCGCATCGCACGCGCACATCAAAGAAAGTCTTTCAGCTGTGAGCCTGGGCAAACCGTTAACTTTCGGCGGCTTCGCCGTGCGACAGGCTCACGTCTAAAAGGGTAGTAAACATGAAAAAAACTCTAAGCCTAAAAGATGCAATGCGTAGCCTTCACGTTATCGAAACCGATGAAGGAATCGAACTACAAAGCGCAGCTGGCACGGCAAAATATGATGCATGGGGCGCACGCCGTGAGGTGAATGGTATCCCAGAGTACTTTCCCTCTTCTGTCACGGTAAATAAGCGTCAGCCTGCGCCAGTGGGCGATAAAGCCCCATCTGTAACTGATGAATCATGCGCACCATTAGTACGCACAATGAAGCTTCGTGTTGAGTTGGACACCTCAGACGCACAAAAGGCTATTGATGATCTGGACGACAAAATCCGTAATAGCCATGCATTCAAAGTCCTGAAAGATGGCTTGTCATTCGAAAAGAACGGGGCGCTGGTGATTAATGACGGGCAGGTGTTCATTACCGATGCGAAGATTAGCGATGGCGTATTGTCTACAAACTATAACGTAAAGTTGAACGACTCCGATAAAGGCAAGCCGCACGAAGCTGGCATGACCCTCGGTATTGAAGGTGACCAGAGCAAGGTAGTGTTTAAAGCTGATCGCTTTCATGTGCATGAAGCCGATCCATCCATCATCGGAAACGCCGTTGTATCAGCCACGAAGACGAAGATTGGGTTTGGCGATGAAACGAAGCAGGCCGTCATTGATGCCGTGCGTGAAAGCGATTTGTTCGCAGCCCTCCAGGCAAGTATTAATGCGCAGGCAGCTTCAGTAGCTAGCCTGCAACAGGCGATGCACGATGCGGTGAACGGTGCTATCCGCAATGCGCTCAAGCCTGGCGGTATCCTCTGGAATGCACGGTCGCGTGGATTCTGACGGGAGGTAATATGCAGGTCACTATTGATGGTGTCCCGTTTGTGCCTGCCTGCGCTTCAGCGTCACGGATTGGCATTGCCATTACTACCCACAACCGGCCAGACGTTTTAAACCGCGCCATTGAGCAGCACATTAAACATCTGCCCGCCGGGGCGCTGGTGGTGGTTATCGACGACGGCTCTAAACCTGTCGCAGTAGTGCCTGACGGCGTGCAGCTGCTTCGCCATGAAACATCACTCGGCATTGTTGCTTCGAAGAACGCCAGCCTGTCAGCCCTGATGGATGCCGGGTGCGAGCATCTTTTTCTGTGGGATGATGATGCCTGGCCCATCGCCGATAACTGGCATCTTCCCTACATTGAATCACCCGAGCCACACCTGGCTTACCAGTTTCTCGATCTTGCTGGCACGAACAAGCTGAATGACCTTTCGGTGCTTTACCGTGACGATCAGCATGTGTCGTACACCGGACAGCGCGGCGTAATGCTTTACTACCACCGCAGTGCCATCGAGAAGGTGGGCGGATTCGACCCGGTATACGGTCGCGGTATGTATGAACACAGCGACCTTGCCCTGCGCATCCATAACGCAGGAATGACTACGTGGGCTTACGCTGATGTGGTCGGTTCAGAAAAGCTTATCTATTCACTCGATGAGCATGAGGCCGTAGAGCGTTCAGTGACGAGGCCTGACCGCCAGGCGCTGGTGGAACGTAACGTGAAGATTCACAACGAACGGCGTGATGCCGGGTTTACTGGTTACGTTGAATATCGCCAGCAGCGCGACGTGGTAATCACAACGCTGCTCACAAGTCAGCCTGACCCGCAGCGCGGTACCAAACTGACGGCCTCGCCTGACCTGCTGAGCAAATGGGCGGCCTCGCTTCGCCAGTGTGGGCGTATAGCGCTGGTGGATGAATTACTGACAGCCCCGGCAGATGTTGAGCTGTATCTCGTACCTGACGTGAAGATGAATGTCTACTTCCGTCGCTGGCTGCACATCTGGCAGCACCTGCGAGAACACCCTGAGTACCGGTTCGTCTGGTGTACTGATGGTACCGATGTCGAAATGCTTCGCGCGCCGTGGGAAGAAATGGAAACCGGAAAGGTGTATGTCGGTTCAGAACCAAAGACCTACGCCGATACCTGGGCAAAGCAGAATCATCCGGAGCGCATCTATCAGGAGTTTATCGAAGCGCACCGCAACGATGTGATGCTTAACGCTGGTCTGCTGGGTGGTTCCCGCGCTGATGTAATGGCGTTCGCTCACGGCATCATCCGTCTTTACTACCGGATCGAGAGTTATCGGTTCTGGAAGAAAGAACAGGCTGGCGTCGCTGTGGGCGACATGCTGGCGTTCGGCATTGTTGCGAAGTCATTCGCTGACAGGTTGGTCACCGGCCCTCTGGTACATACCGTTTTCAAAACTGATGGCATCGGCAAAGAAAATGCTTGGTGGCGCCATAAATAACAGGAGTTCTTATGATTTCATATGAGGTTGAGTTTCCGACTCAAAAATCGTTTAGCTTAAAAATAAACGGTTACTCTTCAGCGGAGGGACTGGACTGTACAACGGTTGATGCTATTGGCGGTGACGTCAAAGTACAACTCGATAAGAAGACAATGCTGACTGTACCTTACCGTGAAGATATTTCGTCAGACTTTACTCTTGAAGGTTACAAGCAGCGCGCTGAAACTCACGCGATAACTGTAATCGATCAGATTGTGAATGCGGCTCAGCACCGAGCCGCTGAAGATTTAATTCAGGAAGTTACGAACGCGGTTGCTTCTTCTGAATTATTTTCTCAACTCTCTTAATCGCTTCGTGAGCATCTGGGGCAGATGAAATTTCAGGCGGTGTAACCTCCTTCAGTACATCCATCAGAACGTCCCCAACATTCTGTTTTGGTGACAGCTTGTTAACAGCTTCAATAATCAAAGAAAAAACCAGTTTATTGGTGGCTTTTTCAATCTTTAATTCACGTTGCAAATCTGCAACTGCTTTTTCCAGTTCTGACATGGAACCCATGGGTATTTTCCTTTTCGGAGGTAATCAGCCATCCCCCCGCGACAGAGTGCGCCAGTGTCCCACCACTGACGGGCTGAATGCTTACTTTAACCAGGGCTAAAGCGAAGCAACACCCTGATATTCAGACAGTAGCCGCCATCGTGCGGCTTTTTTATTACCTGTAGTATGGAGATTTCTATGGTTGGAATATGCTCAGTAGCTGAGTGTGATAATCCAGTTAAGTGCAGATCTCTTTGCCAGCGTCACTACGATAGGAAAAGGCGTAGTGGTGAACAGCTCCCCGCAAGAAAAGTATCAATAAACGCTGATGATGCAGTAAGCAATCGAACAATTAACGTTGATGGTTGCATGATCTGGACTGGGCACCTAAATGCAAATGGTTATGGGCACATTAATGTGAACGGTGTGGTTATGCGGGCTCACCGATATGTTTGGGAGAGAGCTTACGGTCTAATTCCTGATGGAATGATTATTGACCATAAGTGTCATAACCGCGCGTGCTTAAATATCGCTCACTTGCGATTGGCGACGAACCATGAAAACCAAAGTAATCGCTCTGGTGCTAACCGAAATAGCAGTACAGGACTGAGAAATATTTACCTCAAAAGGGGAAAGTATCAGGTAAGGGTTCATTATCAAGGCAAAACTCATTACGGCGGAGTTTTTGAGAGTGTCGCAGATGCAACTGTAGCTGCCGAGCGGTTGCGTGCAAAATTATTCGGTGATTTCAGGGGGCTTTCTTGAAAATAATCATCGTATCCCATCATTCTCGGAGAGATTTAGCACAACGCCTTTATTCCTCTATTGACGCCCATCACATGTTAGTTGACGAGGTTGGGGTTGGTGCAAATGCAACCCATCTTCGTGCTCTTCGTTGGGCCGCTGAGCAGTCAGATAGAGTGATTATCATCGAAGAGGATGCATTACCCGTTGATGGTTTTCGTTATAAGGCTCAGGACTGGCTGACCCGTTTCCCTGAGGCTCTCGTAAGCTTTTATCTGGGCACTGGCCGACCACCTCAGTATCAGATGCAGGTAGCCGAACGTCTGATTGTTGCTGACAAGACACGGTCTGACTTCATCACGCTGCCGCGCCTTATACACGGCGTGTGCTACAGCGTACCGCCTCAGCATATTGAACGAGTCCTTTCTCGATGGGACAGCAGTAAGCCAGCCGACTATGCAGTCGGGGATGCCTATGGCGGCGCGGTGGTTTATCCGTGTTACTCGCTGGTGGACCATGCCGATGGTGAGCCGGTTGAGCGTCACCCGGACTCAGCACCACGTATAGAACGCCGCCGGGCGTGGAGGTTGCATGTCTAAGCTAACAACGTTAAAGCCACGCCTGAAAGCCATTGATACGCGACGCATAAAGCCGATCTACGGTGAGCAGCGCCGCATAAGTGGAAGTGCAAGGGTGAGTTTGAAGCGACGTATCTATGCGCGTGACAATGGTCTCTGCTGTATGTGTAATCGGGTTGTTGATTTGACTGACAGTGAACTCGACCACCGTATTGCGCTTCAGTTCGGAGGCGATAACTCGGAGCACAACCTGTGGACGCTCTGCACTGAATGTCACGCAGGTAAGTCTGCACGTGAAGTTGCCACCGGTCAGCCTGATGAGCAGGCCCTGAAGCATGAGGTGCCTGAAGGCGATCAGGCATTAGGATTTGTAGGGCTTTGAGTCCAGCCAACCCCGGGGGGGGTATCATCCAGAGTAAACATCGATCGCCCTGGACACCTCGCCCCCTCTCATTCGCAGAAAAAATCCCCCTCTGGAGGGTGTAAACATGTTAACAGCGCAGAAGCGGAAATATGCTCTCGCGCTGATGTCCGGGATGTCTCAGAAGGATGCGGCAATAAAGGCGGGATATTCTGAAAAATCCGCGCGTTCCAAGGGGTCGCAGCTTGCTAAAGACCCGGAGGTCATCGCGTTTATTGAGCGGAAAAAACGAGAAAAAGTTGAGGTGGATGACGAACCTGCGTATCGCAGGAATGTTTATACCCCAGCAGTAAACACTCCTGAAGAAAAACGACCTCCTGCGGCATCGTCCGCCGGTGAGTATGAAGACCCTCTCGACTTCCTGAAATCGGTTATGAACAACGTTGGTTACGAAATCGAAACCAGGAAAGATGCTGCAAAGGCCATGCTGCCTTATATGCATCAGAAGAAAGGTGAGGGCGGTAAGAAGGATGCAAAAGCTGAGGCTGCCAAAAAAGCGGCCAATAAGTTTGCCATTCAGCAACCGCCGAAACTGGTGGTTAATAATCGCGGGAATACATGATGCCAGAGTGGACAACTGCCTGCCCTGACTGGGCGGAGCGCCTGAAGAAAGGCCAGTCTATTATTCCTGCACCGATTTACCCGGAGCAGGCAGAAATAGCTCTGAACGTTTTCAGGCAACTGAAAATCGTTGATGCTCCAGGATCGCCAACGTTCGGTGAATCCTGCGCGCAGTGGGTTTTCGATCTCGTTGCAGCGCTGTTCGGCTCGTATGATGCCGAAACTGGCCGCAGGCACATTACAGAAGTGTTTGTGCTCATCCCCAAAAAAAACTCCAAGTCTACGCTGGCCGCCGGGATCATGATGACGGCGTTGCTGCTTAACTGGCGTCAGGCTGCCGGGTACACCATCATCGCCCCGACCGTAGAGGTGGCGACAAACGCTTTTAACCCGGCGCGTGACATGGTAAAGCGGGATGATGATCTGGATGACCTCTGCCAGGTGCAGACACACATCAGGACAATCACCCACAGGGGAACGGACACGACGCTGAAAGTGGTGGCTGCCGACCCCAACACCGTTTCGGGGATTAAATCTGTCGGCACGCTCATTGACGAGTTGTGGCTTTTTGGTAAGCAACATAACTCCGAAGATATGCTGCGTGAGGCAGTCGGTGGCATGGCATCACGACCTGAAGGCTTTGTGATGTACACAACCACGCAGTCCAACGAACCGCCGGCTGGCGTGTTTAAGAAAAAGTTACAGTACGCCCGTGATGTTCGCGACGGAAAAATTCACGACCCGCATTTTCTTCCGGTGATATTTGAGCATCCACCGGAAATGGTTGCCAGCGGAGAGCATCTTCTTCTGGATAACCTCGCGATGGTTAACCCCAACCTGGGTTACTCCGTTGACGAGCAGTTTCTTTACCGCGAATACAACAAAGCGAAAGAGGCCGGGGAAGAAGACTTCCGTGGCTTTATGTCCAAGCACGCCAACGTTGAAATCGGTCTCGCCCTGCGCGCTGACAGATGGTCAGGGGCAGATTTCTGGGAGCAACAGGCAAGGCGCGTCACTTTTGACGATATTTTGCGCCGTGCTGAGGTGGTCACCGTTGGTATCGATGGCGGTGGTCTCGATGACCTTCTCGGCCTGGCTGTTATCGGGCGCGATCGCCAGACGCGCGAGTGGTTATGCTGGTGCCATGCATGGGCACATACCATCGCCCTGGAAAGGCGAAAGAGCGAAATTTCAAAATTAAAGGATTTTGAGGGGGCCGGTGACCTGACGATCGTTAAGCGGGTAGGCGAGGATGTTGAGCAAGTTGCAGAGTACGTCAGCCGGATTTATGAAGCCGAACTGCTGGACAAAATCGGGATTGACCCCTCTGAGGTAGGGCAAATTCTTGATGCGCTCAGTGAGGCAGGCATTCCTGATGAGGCTGTAACCGGGGTCAGCCAGGGCTGGAAACTCGGCGGCGCCATTAAGACTACCGAGCGAAAGCTGGCTGAGGGTGTTCTGCTTCATGGTGGTCAGCTTCTGATGGCATGGTGCGTAGGAAACGCCCGTGTGGAGCCGAAAGGCAACGCCATACTCATCACCAAACAGGCCAGCGGGAAGGGGAAAATTGACCCTCTTATGGCCACATTCAACGCCGTTACGTTAATGGCTCTTAACCCCGAACCGGTCAAAAAAGACTACCAGGTATTTTTCGTTTAACACACACGTCAGTTAATTGCCCGCGCATGCGGGTTTTTTCATTTCTGGAGGCCAGCAAATGACGCTTAAACGCGCCTGCACCCTCATGACGGTGAAGTCGGTAAATGAGGATGAGCGGATTATCACCGGCATCGCCTCAACACCGTCTCCCGATCGTGACGGTGACATTATGGAGCCGGAGGGGGCGAAATTCCGCAGCGATACGCCGTTCCTCTGGCAGCACGACCGCTCTCAGCCTATTGGCACCTGCACGCCAAAAATGGTGAAAGAGGGGTTGCAGATCACAGCAAAGCTCGTGAAACCAACCCCTGACATGCCATCCCAGTTAATCGCACGTCTTGATGAAGCGTGGGCTTCGATTAAGGCGGGGCTGGTACGCGGCCTGTCGATTGGGTTCCGCCCAATTGAGTATTCCTTCCTGGATGAAGGCGGTATTCGCTTTTTGTCCTGGGACCTGCTTGAGGTCTCGGCGGTGACCATTCCGGCCAATGCCGAATGCTCCATCCAGACCGTTAAATCTTTCGATCGCCAGTTTCTCGCCGCGTCAGGCAATGAGAAACCGGTAATGAAAACCTCTAAAACCGCTGGCGCTACAGCACCCAAAACCAAAAAAGGAAACATTTCGATGAATATCGCTGAACAGATCAAGTGCTTAAAATCATTTCTCATAAATGCTCTTTATCTATGTTTTATTATCTTTTTCAAGAGCATATGTCGATTGATGATTATGTTTTTTTATGGTGTTTTATCCAGTATAAGGCGAGTTTTCCCGTTGAAGTGGACTAGAACAAGGACCATAAATTGTATTATGTGGGGTTCAAATGCTAATCAAACCGCTATCACATGCAGAGGTTAAAAACGCGAAAGTAACGGGTAAGGATTATTCGTTACATGATGGGTTCGGACTCCTGCTGTTCGTGTCTAAAGCTGGTGGCAAAACGTGGCGTTTTCGTTATCAGCACCCGGACTCTAAAAGGAGGCAAACCCTAACAATAGGCCGATACCCTGAGTTCTCCCTCGCTGAGGCGAGAGAGGAGAGGGATAAAGCTCGCAGACTGGTAGCGAGGGGAATTGATCCAAATGAGGAAAAGAGGGGTAAAAAGGCTGAAAGATTAAAGAGGAGGAATCAGACTTTTAAATATCTGGCAGATTCGTGGTTGAAGGTATACGAAAAAGACAACAAGCGGGAAAGCACTATTTTATACAATAAGCGGGTTGTTAATAATTATGTGGTCCCGGCTATTGGTGAGATATCTGTACATGATATTAGTGCGGAAAATGTTATTAATGCATTCAGGCAATTTTCTGATCGCCCAGCCACCCTTGGTAGGGCCATTGACCTTACCAGAAAGATAATAGACTTTGCGGTAAATACTGGAGTTATTAAAGCCAATCCTGTAACGATGATTCACAAGGCATTCCCTGCTATAAAAAGCAAACCTCAAAAAGCGCTAGAGGTGAATAGGCTACCAGATCTTTTAAATGTATGGGAAAAATCAGGCGTTCATACATCAACAAAGAATTCTCTTATTTTCCTGATTTTGACCATGGTTAGGCCGATAGAAGCGATTAATGCGGAGTGGTCCGAAATAGATTTTGAAAATGCACTGTGGACGATTCCTGGTGAGCGCATGAAATCGGGCAGGGAACACATCGTTCCTCTATCAAGTCATGCTTTAGAAGTGCTTTCTGGCATGAAAAAAATAAAGAAAAGCAATTACATATTCTATGGCGCTCACAATCCGGAAAATCCAATAGTAAGAAGCTCTATTTTTCACGCCTTGAAAAGGCTTGGCTTCAGTCAAGAAATGACGCTGCATGGATTCAGGGCAATGTGGAGTACATTGCTAAATGAAGAAGGGTTTAACCCTGATGTTATTGAAGCTGCTCTGGCGCATAAAAGCGGCAATAAAGTCAGAGATACATATAACAGGAGCACATATCTGGAGCAGAGGGCAGTAATGATGCAATGGGTTGGTGATTTTGTTGATTCTGCCAGAAATGGGATTATCCGCAGAACAAGCGGCATGCGCGGTCTGAAAGTGGTAAATGAATGAGGTATTTATGTCAAATTATATGGTAGAAGATGATATTTTGCTTCGGGATGAAGTAATGAAGAAATTACGATACACAAATGTTTCTGCATTCCACAATTTTTTTAAAGACACGCCAGATTTTCCGAAACCTTTCAAAATAGGGCGGAGAAATGCTTGGTATAAAAATGATGTTCAAAACTGGCTGGACGAGAGACGCAGAAAGGCGCTAGAGCAGTAGGTAAAACAAAGGCGACCGCGCTAGGTCGCCAGTGTGGGCTCTGAATATTGCAGAACAAGGCTGAAATAAATATTACCAAGCTATAAGGTAATGGTCAAATGCGGATAAATAATGACCGCAATATCAGTTTTCTACTTCGGTTTTGCTTTTTTTACGCTGCTCGTTTTTTAGTTTGCGCCCGCAGGCATCCAGAACCCACGCAGAGAAATTAGCACCTGCGTTATCTGCTTTCTCTCGCTCTACGCTGGCGTCAATCTCTTCAATCAGGTCATGCGGAAAGCGGATTTTTTTAGTAGCTGATTTTGCATTAACGGACTTGGTAGCCATAAGTCTTCCTCAAATTAGTGTGGGAACACCATACATTAAAAAAGAATGCAAAAACAGTCTTGACGTGTGGCCGCACTTTAAATTAGATTGGTGTGGCCGCACCTTGTTTTCTCGATGCGGAAATAGCGAAGCCCGGCAGTGCGCTAACACTAACCGGGCCTCTTACCACAACGTAACTGAGGCTTACATCATGGCTTGTATACAGCATACCCAAACTCGCCCCAAATATCAGTATCGTTTTCTCGCGCTGAGCGCCATCGGGCGCAACGTCATTCACATCACCGCTACCACTGAGCGCGAAGCCCGTGAACAATCACCGGCTGGCTGCGTGATGGTATTCGCTGGCCGCCTGCCTGTGGAGGTGCGCCATGCGTGAGCCAATCAGCTTAGACCAGGCCGAATATAAATCAGCGCTGGCTGCTTCACTCTTCGAAACCATTCTGGAAAAAGCCAGTGCTGAGTGTTCTGAAACCCTGCTGAATCATATCTCTCTGGCATGTGACCTTAATCAGGAAATCCACCGGGCATTAATCTCCGAGCTGGGTATGGGAGATGCGAAATGAGACAGGTTCCTTTTGAAGTCCTGATGCACGCTGAAAATGCACTTTCAGAGAGTGAGTGCGCAATGTCTGTACTGAGCATGTGGATTGACAGCATTCCCGACGGTGACGAACACCATGAAGAAGCCTGCCGTGTCGGGGCGATTATGTCTCTGCTGCATAAATCTATCGGCGAGCTGGTGAAAGCGCGGGAGGCTTACAGTGCAAAATGACTTTGTAAGCGATGTACGCAGCAAGGCAAACGGCTACTGGCCGTCAATACTGGAACGCCTGGCGATTCCGACGAATCGCGGTGAGGGGCCGTGTCCGGCGTGCGGCGGCAAAACCCGCTACCGGTTCGACAATAAAGATAACCGGGGAACCTATTTCTGTTCGCACTGTGGTGCGGGTACCGGGCTGGATCTGGTGATGAAGGTCAATCAGTGCGGAGCGAGAGAAGCGGCTGAGCTGGTGGCCGAAGCGATGGCGCTGCCTATGCCGGAACCGAAGCCAGCCAGAGAAAAGCCTCAGACAGATATCGCCGGGAAAGTTGCGGCGCTGGCTGCTAAAGCCTCTCCTGGGCAGTCTTCTTACCTTACATCAAAGGGGCTTCAATGCCACTTCCCGATGCTGTCCGACGGGTCTCTGCTGCTGGTGCTGGAAAACGGTGCTGGCGCGACGACAGGCGCACAGGTGATTAAGCCAGATGGCAGTAAGCGGCTGGTGGCCGGAACGGTGAAGAAAGGCTCTTTTTGCGTGGTTAATACCGGTGAAACGCCGGAAACGGTGATTATCGCCGAAGGGCTGGCAACGGCGCTTTCGGTTCAGCAGTTTCGCCCTGATGCGACAATTATCGCAGCGATTGACGCCGGGAACCTGCTGTCAGTTGCGCAGGTGATGCGACAGCGTTACCCGGATGCGCAGATCATCATCGCCGCAGATAACGATATTAAGCCTGGCGAACCAAACACGGGTAAATCAGCCGCAGAAAAAACCGCTAAAGCTGTCTCTGGCTGGGTAGCTTTACCTCAGTCTGAGGAAAAGGCCGACTGGAATGATTTTCACCAGCAACACGGGCTGGAAGCAGCCGCAGCAGCATTTAATGATTCGATGTACCAGCCGGAGGGCGAGAAGGTGGTGGTAAAACTCAAGGCAATTGACGGCGGAAAAGAGAATCAACACGAAGCTGTTACACCTGCACTTAATCAAATGGGGGCTAGCCAGCGCGGAGAAGTCCTGCTGGCTCACTACGATGGCGACCTTGCGATCCATGCAGATTCCGACACGGTACACCATTACAACGGTGTGGTATGGGTTCCTCTGACAGACAAAGAATTGCAGCGAGAAATGGCGCAGATCTACATCGATGCGGAGGTGGCGTATTCACAGAACGCTATCAAATCAGCAGTCGATACAATGAAGCTGGGACTTCCGGTAATGGGTACAACAGCCCGTAACCTGATTGGTTTCAGCAATGGGGTTTTTGATACCCGCTCAGGACAGTTCCGACCTCACAACCGAAAAGACTGGCTTCTCGTTGCGAGTGATCTGCCGTTCAGCGAACCAGCAGAAGGCGAGACCCTCGCAACCCATGCGCCGAACTTCTGGAAATGGCTCCGCCGCTCTGTAGCGGATAATGACCGAAAAGCAGACCGCGTACTGGCTGCTCTGTTTATGGTGCTGGCGAACCGGTACGACTGGCAGCTGTTTCTTGAGGTAACGGGGCCGGGCGGAAGTGGCAAAAGTGTTATGGCGGAGATCTGCACGATGCTGGCGGGTAAGGCCAATACCGTATCGGCGAGCATGGCGGCGCTGGAGAACCCAAGGGAAAGGGCGCTGGTGGTGGGCTATTCGCTGATTATCATGCCTGACATGACCCGATACGCTGGCGACGGCGCAGGGATTAAAGCTATCACTGGCGGGGATAAGGTGGCTATCGACCCAAAACACAAAGCGCCATATTCAACCCGTATCCCGGCGGTGGTGCTGGCCGTCAATAACAATGCTATGACGTTCAGTGACCGCAGCGGCGGTATTTCACGGCGACGGGTGATTTTCAACTTCACCGAAGTAGTGCCGGAAAACGAACGCGATCCGATGCTGGCCGAGAAGATTGAAGGAGAGCTTGCGGTAATCATCCGGCATCTGCTTGTGCGCTTTTCCAGCCAGAACGAAGCCAAACAGCTTTTGCATGAGCAACAGAAATCAGAAGAAGCGCTGGCCATCAAAAGAGAAGGTGATTCACTGGTGGATTTTTGCGGCTACCTGATGGCGCTTGTTGAGTGCGAGGGAATGATTGTTGGCAATGCTGAGATGGTGCCATTCAGCCCGAGGCGTTACCTGTACCACTCATACCTTGCTTACATGTCAGCGCATGGCCTGGGTAAACCCGTATCATTGACGCGGTTCGGCACTGATATGCCGGGGGCAATGTCTGAGTATGGCAAAGAGTACAAGCGCAAACAGTGCACCCGGGGGCCGGATAAAGGGCGTACGATCTCAAATGTCCTGTTAGGTGAAGATGCTGATGGATGGCTACCAGCAGCAACAGGAAATAATAATGGTGAGTAGGGAAAGAATTTAAAAATTACCGATAAAGTGTCTACCGTGTCTACTGTTATGAATAATATATTAAATAACAATTGGTTAGATAGGTAGACACTTGGTAGACAGTGTTTAGTAAGGTATCTACCGTGTCTACTTTTGGTTTATTTTTTGCACAATGGTAGAGAGTCTGGTAGACAGTAGTAGACAGTTAAGATTGCAACTGTCTACCCTCTAATGTCATGAATATAAAGGTATTTTAAACTCAGGTAGACAGGTAGACAGTTTGCGCAGCAAATTTTAATTTTATAACTGTGCTTAAGGTGGCAGAGAATTGGTTGCAGCATAAAGGCACAAATATGTGGTTATTTCTTACATGGCCGGGATCAGTCCCGGTTTTTTTTACACCATATCGTTGCATATATTGCAATAACATTGATGTTCGTTGCATTTTGATCAACACTAGATATGTATCTACACAGGAGATAAAACAGATGACATCGAAAAGAGAAAAGGGCGTAAGCGTAATGCTCGATGGTGAAATCGTGGTGGCGCTTCAACAGCTGCAAAACAACGTGATCCAGAAGATGAACCAAGGCGGGGTATTCGGCATGGCCGCAACACCAACGCTTGGTTATCTGGCGCGTCAATTGCTGCGAAACCGTCTTGGCCTGCCTGATGACAAGACAGACCGCGCCACAGTGGGCTGATGGAGGGGTAGGAGGTGGCATTGTCAGAACGCGAAATATCAATCATGAAAGCGATGGCCGAGGAGTTCAGGGATGCGCTTGATGAGCGTGACCGCAAGCATGCAGGCGAGATGCAGGACCAGGAACAGCGCATAGCCAAGCTGGAGAACGCGGTTGAAGGGCTGATTTCTCTGCTGGGAGAGGAATGAGCAGGGTAGGGGGGGTATCAATCAAAGTTCCACCCCGATCGTGCTGGACACCGCACCCCCTCTCACGCACAGAAAAAATTCCCCTCTGGAGGGTGTAAACATGTTAACAGGCTATAAAAAGGTTAATAGTTATAACTCTTTGATAAATAAATTTTAGTTGGTGCTTGTTTACCTGCATCAATGCAGAAAACAGGCGACAAAATGTTTACAGGTTAATAGGTAAAAAGATGAAAGGATTGATGTTAGTTAAAGCAGCGCAAGCGCTTGTAAAAACCAATGGGCGATATAGTGAAGCGCGGGAAATTGTGAAGGATGAGAAGGTAGCCGCTTACCTGGGTAAAGCACTGGTATCTGGCTCAACCTCCATGGGTAACCCGTTGGTCACAACGGATATTGTTGCCCGTGAATTCGCAGAGTATGCATTTTCTTTGTCTATTCCTGGCCGGATTATGGCGAATGCCATGCAGTTGCCGTTTAAATCTCAGGTTGGATCTGTCAGCGGCATTGGCGCGGGCTGGGTGAAAGAGGCTCAGGCCGTGCCAGTCACAAAGGGTCAGGTCGTGAAATCTGGCGTTTTATCTCCGTTTAAAGTCGCCTCTTTGGTGGTTCTCAGCGATGAGCTTGTTAGCCTGTCCACCCCGGGAACGGAGAGCGTTATCCGCAATATGATGGTTAGCGAGGCGGTAAGGAAGATTGACCAGAAATTCCTCTCAGCAGACGCCGAGGTTGAAGATCTCTCTCCAGCCGGCGCTTTCCTGAATGCGCCATCTGCAGGTGATTTGTCTGCCGCCATCGATCTGCACATCAGCAATGGTAACAGTGTTTCTGGCTCTGCCCTGGTGATGCCGCTGACCTCTGTGCTTAGTCTCACCATCGATCAGCTGCGCCAGTTTGATTTATTGGGTATCTCTGTGATGCCAAGCCAGTATGCGAAAGGGCTATCTCTGATTGACCCGGCGAATATGATTATTAACGTGGAAGGTGCCGGGCTGATGACCACGAGAGAGGGCACGGTGGAGATGTCGGATGCTCCCGTCAACAACACTTCACAGCCCACTCATAGCGAGCAGGTTAGTCTCTACCAGGCAAACGCGGCCGCTATCATGTCCATCATTTACTGCGCATGGGTCAATGTAGGTAAGCCCGTCACCATCATCGAACAGACTTCATAAATCCTAGGGCGCCAGAAATGGCGCCTTTCCTTTCTGGAGGCTACCTCATGGCCGAAAAATCACTTGTAACACTCATCATGGGTCTTACTGCCGAAACATGGGAATTTATATCTGGCAAGGTCCCGACTGAATTCCAGGATTTTGCTTTCGATATGAGCGACAGCCACAAACAACGGCTGGCGACATTTAACGGTATCTGACAGGAGTAGAACGATGAATACAGCTAACAATGAAACACTTGCTACTATCCGTATGTTTGGCCCGCTCGGCAAGACCTTCGGGAGAACTCACCAGCGCCTGGTGCGGACTACGCATGAGGCTTTTCGGGCACTGGCCGTAACTATCCCTGGATTCGAAAAATACATGAATACAAGCAGGGCTCGCGGTTTAACGTATGCGATTTATGTTGGGAAAAAGAACATTGGAGTAGATGATCTGGAATTTCCGAACAATGGGCGCGAGATTCATATTGTGCCTGTGTTAATCGGCAGCAAAAAAGCAGGGGTGCTACAAACTATTCTCGGCGCGGTGCTGGTAGTGGTAGGCGCAATTGGTGTTACGGTTGGTCAGGCTTGGGGCGGTGGCACGTGGGGGCCGGTTGCATGGAAGCTTGGCGCAGCCATGATTGCTGGCGGAATTGTGCAAATGCTATCCCCACAGCCGACTGGCCTCGCCAGCAAACAGGATGCAGATAACCGGGCCTCTTATGCGTTCGGTGGTGTAACCAATACTGCAGCGCAGGGGTATCCGGTGCCGCTGTTATACGGAAAACGCCGTATCGGCGGCGCGATTATTTCTGCCGGGATTTACGTTGAGGACCAGCAATGACAAATCAGACGCAACTCTGGCCGGAAGGTGAGGTATTTACCCGAGAGGTAATGATACCAACGAAATACGAGCCATTACCGGTGATAGTAACTTACATCGTCCCTCCGTTCGATATCGTTGTTGAGATGTGGCAGAACAGGGACCCAGCAAAGGCTTACTCACTGTTCAGACAGTTTATTGTTGACTGGGATCAACAGGAAAAACTCACCGACGATATTCTTATGTGTTTTCTGGCAGGCTATCCCGGTACAGATGAAGCTATTTTTGGAGGCTGGTGTGAGCACATGAAAGCGCAGCTTGAGAAAAATAAAGCTGCATTTGTCCATTCACCAAGTACTATCAATTAAGCCCGCATAACGGTTATGCGGACGCCTTAAAATATTAAGTAGGGGATGAAGTGAGAAAGATAATTTCCTTATTCGTTGCATCTATTTTGCTGGCTGGTTGTTCAGTTGACACGATTACAAGTAAGCCTCCAATTTTCGCTGGCAAAAGCTCTAAAAAACCAGTTGAGGTGGTTCGCTGTTTGGCTCCTAAGATGTCAGATCTCAATCCCTCAGCTACAACGGTGGAGACAGAAACGGGCTACAGGATAGTGGTATCTGTTTCTGACGTTGGTGCGTCAGTTGTTGCCCTTGTTAATGCTGATGGCGAAGGTTCAGAGGTGAAAATGCACGCTTTCACAGCCGGATTGGGAAATCCATGGGGGAAAATGGCGATGGCTTGCCTGTAGACTTCAACATTGTCGGTGGGCCTTGCTCATGTGGGGCCTTCCAGTGGAACGGCATTAACAAGCTTAACCCTAAAATTCTGCTATCTACTTTCTATTCGTAAGCCCGATGCACAAGGACTAGAACGGGGACCATAAGGCCAAACCGTTACTGCTAAGTCATTGCAAAAGAACATAATAAAATAGATATACAAATACAGATCAAAAGTTTTGAAAATAAGCGTGCGGCGCTGGCAGCTTCACAAAGTGACATCATGAGCAAAGCATTCGATGAAGGCCGTACCCTCGATGCTGAAGAAACTGAAAGCTATGACAACGTTTCTTCTGAGATCAAATCTGTAGACGAACACCTGAAACGTCTTCGTGATATGGAAGCCAGCATTGCAGCCACGGCTAAACCGGTAACAAAAACTGCCAATGGCGAAGTCACCACCGTTAAGGCAAACGCGCCGGGGATCATTCGCGTTGAGCAAAATCTGGAGAAAGGTATCGCCTTTGCCCGTTTTGCCAAGGCACTGGCGGCGGCAAACGGCAGCCGTTCTGAAGCGCTGGAAATTGCACGTAAGCAGTACCCGGATGATGCGAAACTTCACCATGTGCTGAAAGCCGCTGTTGGTGCTGGCACAACGACCGATCCTCAGTGGGCTGGTGCGCTGGTGGAGTATCAGGAATACGCAAATGATTTTGTTGAATTCCTCCGCCCGCAGACCATTATCGGTCGTTTCGGTCAGGGTGGTATTCCTGCCCTGCGTCAGGTCCCGTTCAACATTCGCATTCCGGCACAAACTTCCGGCGGATCTGCAAGCTGGGTAGGTCAGGGTAAGGCCAAGCCGCTGACCAAATTCGACTTTGAGTCCATAACGTTCAGCTTCGCCAAAGTCGCAGCCATTGCGGTGCTGACCGATGAGCTGATCCGATTCTCCAATCCGGCAGCTGATGCACTGGTGCGTAATGCGCTGGCAGAAGCGGTCATTGCCCGTCTTGATACGGACTTCATCAGCCCATCAAAATCTGAGGTTGCCAACGTCTCTCCGGCGTCCATTACCAACGGCATTACCGCCGTCCCGTCTACCGGAAACCCGGATGACGACGCGGCTGCGGCATTTGGCGTGTTTGTTGCGGCCAACCTTCAGCCGAACGGTGCTGTCTGGCTGATGTCCAGCACTACGGCACTGGCACTGTCCATGCGCAAGAATGCGCTGGGCCAGAAGGAGTACCCGGAAATGACCCTACTGGGCGGTACTTTCCAGGGCCTTCCAGTGATTGTCTCTCAGTACGTTGGCAACCAGCTGGTGCTGGTAAACGCACCGGATATCTACCTCGCTGATGATGGTGGCGTGGCGGTCGATATGTCCCGCGAAGCGTCTCTGGAAATGGAAAGCGATCCGGCTGGTGACAGCATTACACCAACTGGTACCGAGCTGGTTTCCATGTTCCAGACGAACAGCGTGGCTATTCGTGCCGAGCGCTGGATCAACTGGAAGCGTCGCCGTACTGCCGCAGTAGCGGTGATTTCCGGCGTCAACTACGGCGCTGGCGCAGGCAGCTAATTACCGAAGGAGGGCGGGGGAATCCCCGCCATTAACATGGCAAAAATCAGATATCTGCAACGCACCCATGACTCAATTGCGGGAGACATAAAGGCCGTGGACGATCGGTGCGCAAGGGTGCTGGTGCTGCTCGGTAAGGCTGAATATTTCACCGAGGTAACTACCGGGGTGAGGAAGAACAAGCGTAAAGCGGAGAACGGTTAATGTGGAATCCTTTCCGAAGAAAAGAGGGGCAAATCAAAAATCTACAGCAGCCTGTCAGCCGTGGCGGCTGGACGCCAATGTTCAGTTATGTCCATGAACCCTTCGCCGGGGCGTGGCAGCAGAACATGGAAATTAGACCCAAAACGGTTCTCTCCTATTATGCTGTGTTTTCCTGCATATCTCTGATCGCAAGTGATATCGCTAAAATGCCTCCGCGCCTGATGAAACAGGATTCAAACGGCGTTCGGAGGGAAATTAAAACCGGGAAGATAGCCGCGCTGTATTCCAGGCCAAATGCCTTTCAGAATCGCATCCAGTTCTTTGAGCACTGGCTGAATTCCAAGCTGTGCGAAGGCAATACCGTTGCGCTCAAGATCCGGAACAATCGCGGTGAAATAACTGAGCTGAGGCTGCTGGACTGGAACAAGGTTACGCCGCTGGTGGCTGATGATGGATCTGTCTTCTACCAGATCAACCCGGATAACATGGCGGGCATTGATTCAACTGTGACAGTACCGGCACGAGAGGTTATTCACGATAGGTTCAACTGTCTGTTCCATCCCCTTATTGGTCTTTCCCCGATTTATGCTGCTGGTCTGGCTGCAATGCAGGGTCACCATATTCAGGAAAGCTCGGCGTACTTTTTCCGCAATGGTGGGAAACCCAGCGGTGTTATCGAGGTTCCGGGCTCGATTACGGAAGAGAACGCCAGGAAGATCAAAGAAAACTGGGATACTGGTTATACCGGGGAAAATGCGGGTAAAACCGCCATTCTGAGCAATGGTGCGAAATATGTTCCCCGTACGGTCTCAGCTGCTGATGCGCAGACTGTCGAACAGCTCCGCATGACCGCGCAGATTGTCTGTTCCGTGTTTCACGTGCCAGCTTATAAGGTTGGCATCGGTGAGCTGCCGACACATGACAATATTGAGGCGCAGGATCAGCAGTATTACTCGCAGTGTCTTCAGTCCCTGATTGAATCCATCGAATTGCTGCTGGATGAAGCGTTTGAGCTTGAAGGCGATACAGGAACTGAGTTTGACGTTAATGCGCTGCTGCGTATGGACAGTGAACGCCGTATCAAATCCCTGGGCGAGGGGGTGAAAAATACCATCCTCACACCAAACGAAGCGCGAAAAAGTGAGAACCTTCCCCCGCTGGCCGGCGGTGATTCTCTTTACCTACAGCAGCAGAATTTTAGCCTTGAGGCGCTGGCGCGCCGTGATGCTTCGGATGATCCCTTCGGTAAAAGCAGTTCGTCACAGTCTTCAACCTCCGGGAATGAAGGAAAGGCTTTAACCGACGCCGAGCAATCGGCGGCCAAAGCCATGATCAGAGGATTTCTTACAAAATGAACGAACGCGAACTATCCCTGATAAAGGTGCTGGGTGAGGAATTTGGTCAGGTTCTCGCTGAAATGCGTGACAGCTTCAGTAAAAACCTTCAGGCGCAGCGAGAGGAATATGAAGAAAAGCTATTGAGGCTCGCAAAGCAGGTTGAAGAAATCAGCAATGCGCCCGATCCCGACATTGAGAGCATGGTAAAGGCGGCCATCGCTCATTTACCTGCGCCGACAGCACCAGGATTGCCGGATATTGCCACTATGGTCAGCGATGCGGTAGCTGCAATCCCGGCACCGCGCGACGGTAAAAGCGTCACGCCTGAAGACGTCCAGCCGATGATTCAGGAGCTGGTCAGGAATGCCGTGGCAGAAATTCCTACGCCGAAGGATGGTAAGGATTTTGACCCTTCCATGCTTAAACAGCTCGTTGAGCAGGCCGTAAGCGATGCGGTATCCACAATGCCAGCCGCTGAACCGGGTAAGGATGGCGCAGATGGTCGGGACGCGCTGGCTCTTGAAATTCTCCCCTTTATTGATGAAGAGAAAAGCTATCCGCGTGGCAGCTATGCAACGCATAACGGCGGCCTGTGGCGCGCTTACGAGAAAACCCATGGCATGCGAGGCTGGGAGTGTCTTGTTGATGGCGTGGCGGGTATTGATATTCAGCAATCAGAGCAGCGTTGCTTCACCCTGAAGGTTAACCGCACCAGTGGCACCAGTGAAACCAAATCCTTTGACGTGCCTGTAATGATTTATCAGGGCGTATTCAAATCCGGTCAGGAATATCTGCCTGGCGACACGGTTACATGGGGCGGCTCCCTGTGGCACTGCGACGAACGGACGCAGGACAAGCCGGGTGAGGCTGGCTCGAAAGGCTGGACGCTGGCAGCTAAGCGTGGCCGCGACGGGAGGGATAAAACGTGATTGAACTTGTGACGCTGGCTGAGATTAAGGATCACCTGCACATTGATCATGATGCTGACGACGGGCCGCTTAAGGAAAAAATTCAGGAAGCCAGTTCTGTGTTACTGGCTTTTATACAGGGAAGCCGTGACAAGGTTGTTGATGAGACAGGAAAGTTAATCGAAGGTGAAGCGTTAAGCCGGATGAAGGCTGCTACGATGCGTCTGGTGGGCATGCTGTACCGAAACCCTGATCTGGCTGACAAGGAAGATTTACTGCATGGGGAGCTTCCATTTTCTGTGTCGTTTTTGATTCATGACCTTCGTCTTCCAACAATTATTTGAGGGCATTCATGGCTATATCCGCTGGTAAGCTCATACAAATTATTGTGATACAAAACCCCGTACATATTCGTGACAAATCAGGCCAGCCTGTTGAAACATGGGTAGATTGTGAAACCATCCGCGCAGATATCAGAGGTCGGAGCGGAAGAGAATTAATGGCGGCCGGTGCCGAAATTGCTCAGGCTGATGTCAGGGTATGGGTTCGCGGAAAATCTGGAGAAACTATAACAGCGGCATCCAGGCTAAAGGTTCAGAGTGGGCCATACCGAGGCAAAACCCTTAACGTTATAGGCCCGCCAATACCCGATGAAAAGGGGGAACGCCTGGAGATATTGTGCAAGCTGGGAGCTGAAAAATGATTGAGACGAGCCTCGATTTTTCCGGCCTGAATGACATCGCAAAGGATCTGGAGGCGCTTAGCCGCGCTGAAAACAATAAGGTTCTTCGTGATGCCACGCGCGCCGGTGCGGAGGTGCTTAAGGACGAAGTGATCGCACGTGCACCGGTACGCACCGGAAAACTGAAAAAAAACGTGGTGGTTGTTACCCAAAAAAGCCGCCGCCGCGGGGAGATTTCTTCCGGCGTCCATATTCGTGGCGTTAACCTGCGCACCGGAAACAGCGATAACACGATGAAGGCGAATAACCCGAGAAACGCCTTTTACTGGCGATTCGTTGAGCTGGGCACCGCGAACATGCCTGCACATCCGTTTGTGCGACCCGCTTACGATACTCGCGAGGAAGAGGCCGCCAGCGTCGCCATTGCCAGGATGAATCAGGCTATTGATGAGGTATTGAGCAAGTGAATGAAGATAATATCTACGCCTTGCTTTCTTCCCTGGCAGAAGGACGGGTATACCCCTATGTTGCGCCATTAGGTAGTGACGGGAAACCGTCTGTCTCTCCACCCTGGATTATCTTTTCCATCGTCGATGATGTTTCCGCTGACGTACTGTGTGGCCAGGCAGAGAGCAGGGTTTCCGTTCAGGTCGATGTGTATTCCACTTCGATCGCTGAATCACGATCCCTGAGAGATTTGGTGCTCGCTTCGCTTGAGCCGTTAACCCCTACAGAGGTGGTAAAAATCCCCGGGTACGAGCCAGATTATCGGCTCTACCGTGTCACCCTGGATTTTAAAGTTACCCCCTGACAATTAATTCACCCAACGAACCCGCCTGATGGCGGGTTTTCTTTTTCCAGGAGACAGCTATGTCTGCACTTTATGAAAAATCGCAGCTGACGAAGATCCTTATTTCCTCCCTGCCAGCCACCAAAGAAACGATGGATTCCGCAACCTTCCTCGATCTGAGTTGCACCATCAAAGAAATTCAGTTCACCGGTGGTCAGAAGCAGGATATCGACGTAACAACACTTTGCTCTACCGAGCAGGAGAACATCAACGGCCTGCCTTCTCCGTCAGAAATCTCTCTGTCCGGCAACTTCTACAAGAATCCGGCGCAGGACGCCTTGCGTGAGGCCTATGACAACGATACGACCTACGCTTTCCAGGTTATCTTCCCGTCCGGCAAGGGCTTTAAGTTCCTGGCTGAAATCCGCCAGCACACCTGGTCTTCAGGTACCAACGGCGTAGTGGCGGCAACGTTCTCCCTGCGCCTGAAAGGTAAGCCTGAAAACATCGAGTCTGGCTCCTGAGAGGTCGCATGAAGAATATTAAAAATCTCGCCCTGGCTAAGATGTCGGGATTTCGTCATAAGACGGTCGCCGTTCCTGAGTGGGAAGGCGTCAAAGTGGTTCTCCGTGAGCCGTCTGGAGAAGCCTGGCTGCGCTGGCAGGAGGTGGTGAAAGCGGGTGCTGATGATGAAAATGTGTCGGTATCGGAAAAGGCACACCGTAATCTTTGCGCTGACGTGGTGCTCTTCATTGACGTCCTGTGCGACACCGATAAGCAACCGGTATTCAGCGTAGACGAAGAAGAGCAGGTGCGTGAAATCTACGGACCCGTACACTCACGCCTGCTCAAACAGGCGCTTGACCTGATTAACAACGCGGACGAAGCGCGGGAAAAGTCTCAACCCCCGGCATAAAGTTTCTGATGTCGCTTGCGCTCCGGATGGGGCGCACGCTATCAGAACTACGGCAGAACATGACGGCAAGCGAGCTTCTGATGTGGATTGAGTTCGACAGGCAAAGTCCGGTTGGCGATATTCGCGGGGACATTCAGGCCGCCCAGCTCGTCTCTGCCATCTACGGATCACAGGGGGCAAAAGTACCGCTGGACGATGCGATCCTGCGCTGGGGTGGTGACGAGCAATCAGCAACAAAAGACCCGTTTGCAGGACTTGAGGCTGCACTTACAGCTGCGACACAGTAAGAACATTCTTTTTACTCTCTGGCTAAAGAAATTTGGTGATTACAATCCCGAGCCTGCTTTAACACGAGTTTAATCCAAAATAAATTGCTGTTAATCTGAGAAAAAACTAAGAGGATGTGCAATGAAACGATTTATTTTGGCCCTGGGTATCTCTAGCGTGCTTTCAGGTTGTGCCGGCCTGCTTGATAAACAGGACCCTATTTGTTCTGGTGTGGCCATGGTTGGCGGACAAGAAACAACGGTGCAAATTTATGGCATTCGTAAGGTGGTTGAACAAACTCAGTATCGAGCTGGTTATCCGTTTAACTGGCAGTGGGTCGCAGCCAATAATTTCAAATCCAATACTTGTTCAAAATGAGTTTGTCAGATACGAACTCCTAAGTTAGCATAATGTTGCTGCTGTGAATCCACCTATGCGGATGGGCGTACAGTCAAATTTCTCTGATGAGAAACGTAAACGAGATCGCGAGTTCTTTGACTGGAGGACTCACCGGGAGGCACCCGGCACAGCAGCAACAAATTAAACCTCGCTCCGGCGGGGTTTTTTTCGCCTGGAGAAATGTGATGGCAACCTTACGCGAATTAATAATCAAAATTTCCGCTAACTCGCAGTCATTCCAGACGGAAATTTCCCGCGCCTCACGTATGGGGCAAGACTATTACCGTACCATGCAAAATGGTGGACGACAGGCCGCCGCCGCCGCCCGTGAGAGCGAAAGGGCTCTATCCGATTTGACTGATGGATTTGCATCAGTAGGGAGAGCAGCAGCCGCTGCTACAGCTGCCTTTGCGACAGGTAAACTTGTTCAGATTGCCGATGAGTGGAATTCAGTAAACGCTCGTCTAAAGCAGGCCTCATCTTCTGCTGATGATTTTGCTGCCTCTCAGCGGCAGTTAATGGAAATAAGCCAAAGAACCGGCACGGCATTTTCAGATAACGCAAACCTTTTTTCTCGCGCAGCTGCCTCAATGCGCGAGTACGGTTATAGCTCTGACGAAGTTCTGAAAATTACAGAAGCTGTCTCTACCGGTCTTAAGCTTTCTGGGGCTAACACTCAGGAGGCGAGTTCTGTTATCACTCAGTTCAGTCAGGCGCTCGCACAAGGCGTTCTTCGTGGTGAAGAATTCAACGCCGTTAACGAAGCAGGTGATCGTGTTATTCGCGCACTTGCCGCCGGAATGGGCGTGGCCAGAAAAGACCTGAAGAGCATGGCTGACCAGGGGCAACTTACGATTGATAAGGTTGTACCTGCATTAATGAGCCAGCTGGGCTCATTACAGGGTGAGTTTGCCAGCATGCCGCAAACAGTTTCCGGATCCCTGCAAAAAGTCACAAACTCGTTCATGGCATGGGTTGGCGGTGTCAACCAGGCTACAGGTGCTACCGATGCGCTATCTGGTGGCCTGGACGGGGTTGCCCAAACGCTTGATTCATTTACATCATCGGCAGTAAGTGGCGCACTGAGTGATGTTGCAGACAATATGTCCACGATCACAACAGTGGCGGGTGCGCTTGTTGGTGTTGGGCTGGCAAGGTATCTCAGTGGAGTAGTAACTAGCGCCACGAGCGCAACCGGCGCGCTAATTTCTGCGGCTAAGTCAGAGGTCGCACTTGCTGTTGCGCAGGATAAAGCGGCTCAGTCTGCTGTTGCAGCTTCAAGGGCTGAAGTTTATCGAGCCCAGCAAGCTGTTCAGCGTTCACGAAGCGCAGATGTCCAAGCTGCTCAGCAAGAGAAAATTGCGGCAGCGGAAGCAAAGGTTACAGCAGCTCAAGCCAGGCTGACTACTGCTCTTGCAACTGGCACCGCTACGGAAAAAGTCAGAGCCAGAACTGCGCTTGAACGTGCACAGGCAGGGCTGGTGGCCGCAAAAAACGCCGATGCCCAGGCTGTTGCAGAAAGGCGTTTGGCCGCGACACAGGCCTCCTTAAGCCGGAACCTTGCAAACCGCGTTTCGACTCAGAGCAATCTCAATAGCGTAACATCTGTCGGTACTCGGCTGATGAGTGGTGCGCTTGGCTTGATTGGTGGCGTGCCTGGGCTGGTGATGCTGGGAGCAGGCGCCTGGTATGCGATGTATCAGAATCAGGAGCAGGCTCGTCGTTCTGCACAGGAGTATGCCAGTCAAATTGACGAGATTAGAGAGAAAACATCTCGCATGTCCTTATCGGAAACGGATGACAACCGTGGTAGGACTGTTGGAGCCCTTGTCGAGCAAAATCGTCTGATTGATGAGCAAGCAAGGAAGGTTGGTGACCTGAAGTCTCAAATTGACGATCTTAATGCCTCCCGTGGTAAGCCGGGCATTACCAGCGAGAACGATGCCAATATTTTAAGCGCTATCGCGATTGTTACTGATCAACTCGCGGTTGAAGAGGGAAAATTGAATGATATGCGAGATAAGTCTCGCGGAATTCAGCAGGCCCTCGAAGAAATAGAGCGGCGTCGTAACGATTTGATACGTGAGCAAGCCTGGCGTCAGAATGCTGTATATCAGTCACTAATTATGATGAATGGGCAGCATACTGAATTTAATAAACTTCTTGGTTTGGGCAATCAACTTCTCATGGCTCGCCAGGGGCTGGCTAACGTCCCGCTCAGACTCCCGCAGGCAGACCTCGACAAAAAGCAAACCGATGCCATCGAAAAGAGCCGCCGGGATCTGGAGTTGTCACGCCTGAAGGGGGAGGCCAAAGAGCGCCTGCGGCTGAGTTATGCAGCCGATGACCTGGGGTTAACCAGTGATCCACAATTCCAGACTGGACGTCAGGAGTTGATTAATAACGGTCTGGCTGAATGGCGGAATAATGAGGCCAACAAACCCAAGGCGAAGGGCGGTAAAACCGAAGGAGAGAAAACAGAGGATGTGTATAAGCGCCTTATCAAGCAGCAAAAAGAGCAGATCGCCCTGCAAGGTCAGAATACTGAACTGGCGAAGGTTAAATATCAGGTCAGCCAGGGCGAACTTGCTTCTCTGACGGAAGCCCAGAAAAAGACGGTATTGCAGAATGCAGCGCTGATTGACCAGGTTAAATTGCGTGAGCAACTGCGAAATTACGAAGCCAACCTTGCCGACAGTAACGCCAGCGCCCGCGCAGCTAATGAAGCGCAACTGCTTGGTTACGGGCAGGGTACCCGGTTCCGGGAAAGACTTCAGGAGCAGTTCAACCTGCGTAAGGAGTTCGAGCAGAAGAATACCGATCTTCTTCGCCAGCGCCAGGCTGGTGAAATCGACGAGACGTTCTATCAGCAGGGGCTGGCACTCAATAAGCGCTATCTCGAAGAGCGCCTGCGCGACCAGGAGGGATATTACGCAGCTTCTGATGCGCAGCGTGACGACTGGATGACGGGACTGTCTGAGGGTTATGCGAACTGGGTGGACGAAGCTACTGATTATTCTTCCATGGCCGCTGACGGCATGAAGCAGGCTATGGGTGGCGCGGTCACCACGATCACCGACATGCTCAATGGCAACGTTGACAGCTGGAAGGACTGGGGCGTGAGCGTACTGAAGATTATTCAGAACGTTCTGGTGAACATGGCTGTTGCTAATGGCGTCAGCTCAATTGGATCACTGTTCAGTTTTGGTGCCTCGTCAGCCGCAACCGCCAGCAGCGGTACCGCTATTCAGAATGCTGGCGCGAACTTCACATTTAATGCGAAGGGTAACGTTTACGACTCTCCGTCCCTGAGCGCTTACAGCAATGGCGTTTTCCAGACGCCTCAGCTGTTTGCTTTTGCCAAAGGCGCAGGGATTTTCGGCGAGGCAGGTCCTGAAGCAATCATGCCCCTCACGCGGGCACCTAATGGTGATCTTGCCGTTCGCGCAGTGGGGATGCCGCAGGTCTCTGGCGGTGTGCCTTCAGTTAACTTCGGCGATATCAATATTCAGGGCGGATCTCCACAGGCATCCAGTCAGGGTACTGCCGGAGCAGCAGGCAGGCAGCTTAAGGATGCCATCACTGGTGTCATTAACGAACAGGCCAGCATGCCGGGCTCGCCTCTGTGGCGATTAATCAAGGGAGTTTAACCATGGCAGTCGAAACCTTCAGCTGGTGCCCAAAGGTTGCCTCTCAGGTTGATACAAGTTTTCGTACCCGAAAGGCGCAGTTTGGCGATGGCTATACACAGGTGGCCGGGGACGGCATCAACCCGGTAACACCTCAGTGGAGCGTGAGCTTTACCGGCGACGAGGCTTACATTCAGGCCATTAAAAACTTTCTGAACAGACATACAGGGTGGAAGTCATTTATCTGGAAGCCGCCGCTTGAGCCTTCAGGTTTATGGCGCGCGGAATCCTTCCAGATATCTACCCACGGCAACAAAAAATACACCCTCAGCAGCACATTCATACAGGCATACCATCCATGAGTATTTCATCTGATGTCCAGAAACTGGAACCGGGTAAGCGCGTCCGCCTGATCGAGGTGGACGGCTCAGCGTTCGGTGCGGGTATTCTTCGCTTTCACAACGAGACAATCCCCCATACCGAGGCGGAAATCATCGCCGCAGGCGGCGACGAGTCAAAACTTGAGCCGAAGTCGGTGTGGTGGCAGGGGCAGGAGTATGGCGCGTGGCCGTATGAACTGACCGGCATATCTGTCAGCAGTGACGGCCAGAGTTCACGGCCGTCTCTCACCGTTGCAAACATCAGCGGCACGATTGGCGCGCTGTGCCGAAGATTTCAGGGGATGGCTAAGGCAAAGGTGATCATCCATGACACCTTCGCCCACTACCTGGACGCAAGAAATTTTCCTGACGGGAACCCAACTGCGAATCCCAACGAGGAGCGCAAACAGGTTTATTACATCGACCGTAAATCAGGATCAGACGATGAAACCGTAGAGTTTGAGCTTTCCAGTCCAGCCGATTTGCGCGGGCAACTCATTCCGACTCGGCAAATTCAGCCAATGTGCACGTGGTGCATGCGGGGCTGGTACAAAACAGGGAACGGCTGCACCTACGCCGGGCAAAACGGCTGGTTCGATAAAGACGGCAACCGGGTGGACGACCCTTCACAGGATGTTTGCTCCGGATTGCTGTCAACGGGCTGTAAACCTCGCTTCGGAGAGAATGAACAGCTGGATTATGGCGGGTTCCCCGGCGCTTCACTTCTGAGAGGATAATCATGCGCGACAAAACAGTTAGCGCCATTCTGGCGCATGCCGCCGCATCCTTCCCCGAGGAGTGCTGTGGCGTGGTTATTCAGAAGGGGCGGGTGGAGAAATACATCCCCTGCAAAAATAATGCTGAGTCGCCGACTGAGCAATTTGAACTTAATCCTGAGGATTATGCGGCCGCCGAAGAGCAAGGCACTGTGGTGGCGATCGTCCACAGCCATCCCGGCGACGGGGCAACAACTCAGCCGAGCGAGCTCGACATGCTGATGTGTGATGCCACGGAACTGCCCTGGATTATTGCATCGTGGCCGGAGGGCGACATTCGCACCGTCATGCCTCGCGGAGACCGTCCCCTCACAGGGCGCCAGTTTGTACTCGGGTATGCAGACTGCTGGTCTCTCATCATGGACTATTTCCGCATCGAGCACGGCATTGAACTGCCAAACTACAGCGTAGATCGCCACTGGTGGGAGCAGGGTGAAAACCTCTATATGGATAACTGGCAGGAATGCGGTTTCCGTGAATACGACGGTCCCGCTCAGCCAGGTGACATGGTTATCATGCAGGTACAGTCCACCGTCCCGAACCATGCGGGTATTCTGCTGGAAGGCAACATGCTGCTGCACCACATGTACGGTCAGCTAAGCCAGCGCATTCCTTACGGCGGCTATTATCGTGACCGTACCATCAAAATTCTGCGTTATAAGGATTTGATGTAATGGAAAGAAAAACCGTTATCAAACTCAGCGGCTCAATGGCTCAGCGATTTGGCAGGACACATCGCCGCGCACTAACGTCTGCCAGCGAAGTGTTCAGGGCGCTTTCTAACACCATTGACGGCTTTGATGCTTATCTGCGTGAAGCTCGGGCAAAGGGACTGGATTTTGTTATTTTCCGGGATCGCCGCAATATCGGACACGAAGAGTTTGAGCTCCTGGGCCCAGGTGATGAACTGAGAATAATCCCTGTAATAAGGGGAAGCAAAAGAGCGGGAGTTTTCCAGGCATTGCTCGGAACGGCTTTGGTGGCTGCGGCCATATGGATGCCAGGAGTTAGTATTGCAGCAAGTAACCTAATGTTTTCCGTAGGTGCCGCGATGGCCGTTGGCGGTGTAGTGCAAATGCTCTCTCCTCAGGTCTCAGGTCTGCGAATGCGGCAAGATCCTGATAACAAACCTTCCTATGCGTTTGGTGGTCCCGTTAATACGACAGCTTCCGGTAATCCCGTTCCTTTGCTTTATGGTCAGCGAGAAATAGGCGGCGCTATTATCTCCGCCGGGATATATGCAGAAGATCAGCAATAAGCCTCATCCCTGAGGCCGGAGAGATGTTATGGATAAACAGCTATTTTTACAGCGGTACAGCCTGGCCACTGATGATTTCAGAGTTCAGCCGTTTTGTGGTTTTCACGAGACTATCAAACATTGTTTCAAGCGAGAGCCAGGCATCTTGGATGCCATTCCCGTAAGCCTGGAAATAGATACAGAATCTGTGCCCGGTCAACTTGTTCCCGTCGGGGGTGATGTAGTCCGTTATGAGGGGGCTGATGCGGAAGGAGCCTTTTCTAAAATCGGACCTTTCTATCTGAAGGTATATCGATAATTTATCGTAAACCCATATGATTGCTTCTTTGTTTGCATTCATTTCTATCTGTCGAAGGAAAAATTCGAAGCGGCCTGTTATTCCATGTGTACACCTGAATAAGGCTGCTGATGGATCATCCTTAGGTTCTCCAGAGAGCATACAGTCAGTGCTTTCCAGGGCACTTCCTGGACCGTTTATCCATCTAATAAAATCGTAAAAATTTTGTACCGATATTTGGTCTGCGTGCTCTACAAAGTCTTCTAAATGTGTAGTGATGAGTTCGGGGTGCTCTCTAAAATTATAGTATTTCCCCGCTTTATACTGATGTCCTTCGGTTGCACCCCATGGTTGGGAACGTCTTCCGGATTCCGTTATTTCAAAGGATGACACGACAATCATTTCACTTTCCTTAACCTATTTGATCCAGACGAAAGTTTTATTTAGTAACTACAGCAAAGTATCAACATACCCAGGGCTGTAAGGAATCAACATCCTGATATTCAAACAGTAGCCACCTTAAGGTGGCTTTTTAATGGGCGAAATATGACAACGACGATCATCAAAGGCCACGGTAAAGGTGGCAGCAATCAGACCCGAACGCCTGTTGAAGCACCGGACAGCATTCAGTCCATTGCCAGGGCAAAGGTACTGATTGCTCTTGGAGAGGGTGAGTTCGCTGGCGGGCTTGATGCTAAAAACATCTTTCTTGGTGACTCATCTTCGTATACGCCCCTTCAGAACGCCGACGGAAGTTATAACTTCAATAATGTAAAATACGAGTTCCGTTCCGGCACTCAGGACCAGGACTATATTCAGGGCTTCCCCGGCATTGAAAACGAACTTCAGGTTTCATATGAGCTGAAACAGGCTGTTCCATACGTGCGAGCGGTATCCAACACGCAGCTCTCTGCGCTGCGAATTCGCCTGGGTTGGCCAACTCTTTTGCTCCAGAAAAACAACGGCGACAAAGTCGGCACCCGCGTCGAGTATGCTATCGATCTTTCGGTCGATGGCGGGCCGTATGAAACGGTGGTTAACGGTGCTGTCGATGACAAAACTACGTCGCTTTATGAGCGTAGTCACCGCGTTAATCTTCCAAAAGCCTCGACTGGCTGGCAGTTACGGGTTCGCAGAATCACGCCGGATTCCACGAGCGTGAATATAGTTGACTCCATGCGCGTTGTAGCTGTAACTGAAATTATTGACGCCAAACTTCGCTACGTTAACACAGCGCTGCTGTATGTAGAGTTTGACGCAAAGCAGTTCCCTAATGGTATTCCTCAGGTTGTGTGCAATCCGAAGGGGAGAATCATCCGTGTACCTGATACCTACGATCCTGAAACCCGCACTTACTCTGGTACATGGGAAGGTGTTTTTAAATGGGCATGGACGGATAACCCCGCCTGGATTTATTACGACATCATTCTGAACGAGCGTTTCGGGCTGGGTCAAAGAATCGACGCGACACAGATAGACAAATGGGAGCTTTATCGCATCGCCCAGTATTGCGATCAGCTGGTACCAGACGGAAAGGGCGGCAGCGGGACGGAGCCGCGTTTTCGTTGCAACGTCTATATCCAGGACCGTAATGACGCCTGGACCGTACTCCGTGATTTGGCAGGTATTTTTCGCGGTATGACGTACTGGGGCGACAATAAGATGTATGTCCTCGCCGATATGCCCCGTGATGTGTGGCATATCTATAACCACGCCAGCGTGGTTGAGGGTAAATTTACCTTTGCGGACCCGAGTGAAACCACCCGAAACACCGCCGCACTGGTGAACTGGTCAGACCCGGCCAACCACTATAAAGATACGCCTGAGCCTGTTTACGATAACGATCTGGCCATGCGCTTCGATTATCGTCAGCTCGAAATGACCGCAATCGGCTGCACCAGGCAGTCAGAGGCAAACCGTCGGGGGCGCTGGGCGCTGCTTACTAACGGTATTGGCGAGGTGGTGACTTTCAGCACAGGCATGGACGTTCCCCCTGTCGGGGAAGTGATCGGCGTGGCCGCTAATGAGCTTGCCGGAAGAACTATCGGCGGCAGGGTGAGTACGGTTAACGGCCGCAACATAACCCTCGATCGCGCCGCTGATGTGAAAGCCGGTAACCGGTTGTTTTTGAACCTGCCATCAGGAATAGCTCAGGCCAGAACCGTCCAGGCCGTTAAGGGAAACACAGTCACTGTCACCACACCCTACAGCGAAACGCCGGAGGCTGAATGTAACTGGGGTGTGGATTCTGACGATCTGTATATAGCGCTTTTCCGTGTTACGGGAACGCGGGACAACAACGACGGCACTTTCGAGGTCACCGGGACGACTTACAACCCTGATATCTATTCCGCTGTTGATACCGGCGCAAGACTGGACGAGCGGCCAGTCAGTGTCATTCCACCGGGGGTTCAGGCTCCCCCAGGAAATATTGTCGTAGACAGTTACTCTACGGTTAACCAGAACATTGCGATTACCACTATGCGCGTTGCCTGGGATTCTGTTCAGGGTGCAGTTGCGTACGAGGCGGAATGGCGGCGTGACAGCGGCAACTGGATTAGTGTGCCCCGAACGTCTTCTCTCGGCTTTGAAGTGCAGGGTATCTACTCGGGTCGCTATCTGGTCCGTGTCAGGGCGGTGAACGCCAGCGACGTTTCATCAGTATGGGTGACATCATCAGAAGTAAATCTTACGGGTAAAGTGGGCAATCCGCCGAAACCGGTCGGCTTCATCGCTTCTGATAATGTGGTTTTCGGTATCGAGCTTAGCTGGGGATTCCCGGCGAACACCGACGACACGCTGAAGACGGAAATTCAGTACAGCCTGACCGGGACGGAAGACGATGCGATGCTGCTGGCAGACGTACCCTATCCGCAGCGCAAGTATCAGCAGATGGGCCTTAAGGCTGGGCAAATTTTCTGGTACCGCGCGCAGCTGGTGGACCGCAGCGGAAACGAATCAGGGTATACAGACTTTGTGCGCGGACAGGCCAGCATCGATGTATCCGATATCACCGATGCAATCCTGGAGGACATGAAAGGCTCCGATACGTTCAAAGACCTGATCGAGAACGCGGTGGAGAGCAGTGAAAAGTTCGCAGAACTGGCTGATGCAATCAAAGAGAATGCAAACGGTCTTGCAGCGGCGGTTGGATCGAATAAGCAGACAGCAGAAGCAATCATCGGCAACGCGCTTGCTATTGCTGATGTTGTCGTGCGGCAGACAGCCCAGCAGGGCGCTAACTCTGCGACCTTCGAACAGCTCCGGGAGGTGATCGCCACTGAGACTGAGGCTCGCGTCACGGATGTTACTCGTCTTGAGGCAAAAACTGAGCAGAACGAGGCGGGAATTACCGAGGTAAGGCAGGCTCTGTCAGATGAAACGCAGGCGAGGGCGACAGCTGTCGACCAGCTTACTGCGAGTACTCAGGTCATTTCTGATAAAGCAGAGTCGGCTTCGGGTAAAGCTGATGCCGCCTCGGGCAAGGCAGATGCGGCCGAACAAGCCAGCTCGCAAAATACCGCTGATATCACCACGTTGCGACAGGTTGTCACCGACACGACTTCATCAATGGCATCTCGTCTGGAGGAACTGGGAGCAAGGACAGATACTGCCAGCGGCGGCATTCAGAGTAACTCCATCGCGCTAATAACGAGTACGCTGGCGCAGGTTGATCAGCAGGTGAGACTCAGCGCGCAGTACGGTGACAGCAAGGCCAGCATCGATCGAATTGATAATGTTATGGCAAGCGACAGGGAGGCAACAGCGCGTTCACTGCTGAGTGTGCAGGCGGAAGTCAACGGCAACAAGGCATCCATCAACAGCCTGAACCAGACGTTCTCCGATTACCAGCAGGCCACGGCCACGCAGATAAACGGAATCACGGCGACCATCAACGGGCATACGTCAGCCATTACCACTAACGCTCAGGCTATCGCGAACGTTAACGGGGACCTAAAGGCGATGTACAGTATCAAGGTCGGGTTATCCAGCAATGGTCAGTATTACGCGGCAGGGATGGGGATCGGTGTGGAGAATACGCCGTCCGGCATGCAGTCGCAGGTTATCTTCCTGGCTGACCGCTTCGCCGTTACTCACCAGGCCGGAGCGACCGTTACGCTTCCGTTCGTTATACAGAATGGGCAGACCATTATCAGGGATACCGTTATCGGCGACGGAACCATCAGTAATGGCAAAATTGGCAACTACATCCAGTCCGCGACATGGGACGGAACCGGAAACGTCGGCTGGCACATCAACAAATCGGGTTATGCCGTTTTCAATAACGTTACTGTGCGTGGAGCGGTTTACGCCCAAAATGGTCAGTTCGGATTCACCAACTCAACAGGAGGAGTCACGATCAATAACAACGGTGTCACTGTCAATTTGTCGAATGGTGGGCGCATTGTTCTGGGAGAATTTTGATGGCCAGGGGACTCTATATCGATTTGAATGACGGGCGTCCGGCAATGACCATCACTGCCGGAATGAAATGTCCGTCGTATGGTGGGGAGGCTGTGGAGGCATGGGGCCAGCAGACCATGACTGTTCAGGGCTATGTTGCCGGAGCGACCCCTTTTTTCATTCCATCAAACTCGGTTGTGAATGTGACTCGCTCGCCGAATCTGATAACAACGATTATGGTTCTCGATGGGATAACCAATAACGGAAACGGAACCCTGACCCAGAGTGTCTGGTCATCAGATGGCTGGGGGAAAGATAAAACATTTCCCGGCACAGTCTGGCAGATTTTACCCGCAGGGCAGAGTGGAAACCGTGGTTTGCTTATTGAGGATTCGACAGACTTTATTGCGATCACTGATGTCAGCCGTGTTGCTTCCTGTGTTTTCAGTGGAACGGTCAATGTAAATGGTACTTACACGCTTCCGGCCAAAGGGCTCGTTTTTGCCCGCTGGAATGACAGCGCAGCTACGCTTGAATGTGATGGTAATAATATTTACTCCCGTCAGGATTACACGGGCTATGACGATATTGCCCGTTCTGTGAATGTCGATATTGCGATTTTTGCGGTTCAGGCCCCTGTACCCGGAAGAGGATTAAATTTCATCAACGCTGCTGGCCAGTGCACTTTCTCTACCACCCGCCGTCCATTTATATTCCGAAATCAGTTTTATTCACCGGGCAATAGCTGGGTCGATATTGGCAACAGCATGATTGCGCTTGGCTGCTATGGTTTCAACTCTTCAACAGCCAGCGGGTGGTGCAACATGCGATCCAAGGGACTGGTGATGAGCGGGAACTCGGTAAAATGTGGGAATGGCCGTGTCCGTTCCCGATGGACCGACAAGTATTCTGTGACCGGTGAGAGATATACCGGAATGAGTATTCCCATCATCCCCGCAATGTATTGACACAACCCCACTAACGAGCCCCGCTATGGCGGGGTTTTTTATTACCTGGAGAAAATATGATTTATACCACTGGCACTATTGCCATCAGCGGAAATACCCTAACAGGTACGGGAACAAACTTTACTGCAGCTGGCTCGTTAATTCGTAACGGTTGTACCGTCATCGCACTGACCAGCCCGCCGCAGGTATTCCAGATCACCTCCATCGGCGGGGCAACCAGTCTCTCCGTGACACCAGCAGCAAATCCTGCAATCCCTGCGGGAACAAAGTATTCGATTTTGCTGAGCGACAGCCTGAGCGTGGATGGACTGGCGCAGGACATTGCTGAAACGTTCACGATGTACCAGCGTTATATGAGCGGTTTTGCTGATGTGATGAACGGCACCACAGACGTCACCATCACGATTAACGGCGTGGCTGTCACGGTGCCGGGTCAGAAGTCACTAGCCAAGAAAGGGGCAAACAGCGACATTACCAGCCTTTCAGGACTGACTACAGCGCTAAGTATTTCACAGGGGGGGACTGGTGATAAGACTGCTGCTGGGGCGCGTACAAACCTCGGTTTGGGAAATGTGGCAACTAAAAACACTGGTGAAGGGGATAATGATGTACTGGCCCCAGGGGCATTTGGTGTGGGGTCTAAAAACCTTCCGGTAATTTCTGACCTCTGGGACAAGAGTAAGGGGACTCGCTTCTGTAACGTTACCCCTACAACATCGGGAGGGCCTGGAATGTATGGCTCAGGCATCCGACTGTCAGATCGGAACATCGGGAGTGGCGCGACCTCTGCCGCGCAACAGTCCTTCTCTTCGCTGATCCTTAGCGGGAAGATTATTCAGTTCATGAGTATGGCTGATGGTGTCGACAGTGGCTGGATGCAGATTTACCACACCGGGAACACGACTCGGGCATCTGATGGCACGTTGAAGGCCGCCTCCCCGATTGTACAATTATTCGGGGATGGTTCATGCCAGCTTAACGATGAATCTCAAGGATGCACTGTAACCCGCCAGGCTATCGGTGAGTATCTGATTGAAGGGTGTGTGGGTCTGAACTCTGATGCCGCTTGGGGTGGTATTGATGGCGGTTTCGACATCCCAACTGACCGCAATAAACAACCGCTTATCTGGCTGGATTATGAGGTAAATGCAGACGGATCGGTGCTGGTAAAAACATTCCACCGGGAATACTCTACAGCGCCGTCATTTGCGAGGAACGTATTAAATGGTGTGGCGGATGGCGACCCGGTCGATATTCCGGCCGATCAGTTTGTCAGTGTCCGTGTAGAGATGCCGCAAAACAGTATCTGGAATCAGCGTGCAGCTATGGCTGAAGTTTCTGATTGATCATCTGATTAAAGGCAGAATCATCAGGCATATCCAAGCGAACATCGATCCAGCTGTTCACCGGCACGTCCATCGGTTCCCCTTTTGTTTTGACGATCTCCCCTTCATCGCTCAGCATGTATTTTCGCTTAAACAGGCGGATAGTCAGCCCACCGCTTTCTGCCTGCTCTGCTTCAACAATCCCAAGCTCTCCCATGCCGCCTGGGTCCATTGGCGGCAGTAACTGCCAGCCTTCTGATGCCAGGCCTGCCGAGCCGATAAGAACATACACCCCAACATCCAGCCGCGAGATTTTTATCCCTTCAGCCTCGGCGTTCGCCGTACCGCAGCCACACCAGGCAAAACCAGCCTCGTCGATGTCTGCACGTTGACACTCTTCCTGACTTTTCACTATACGGGCAACTGGAGACGCTGCTTTGAGTGTGCCATCGCTGGCCTTTGTAGTATTACCCGTGGTGTAAAATTCATAATATGGGTAATAGGTAGAGTTCACCTTTGTTGATACAAAAATCCTGGGAACAGGTAGCTCATAGGAAGTGGCAATTCTTGTGAATGCATTAGCGCCGTAAACCTGATAATTGAGAATAACGCCTGAGTTATTTAAAGGATTTCCACTTGCACCAGCTATTGCTCTGTAAAATCCGCATGCCTGTTCATTTCCAGTCGGCAATGCTGCGCCGCCTAACCCAAAATCTCCTTCGGATAACATTTTTCCAGACGAGCTATACGCATCTCTGGTAGCACTACTTCCCAAAGCGACGTTTTATAGATTGCCCTGCGGCATCCATGCCGATAACTTCACCTGATTTTTTGCAGAAAATATTGGGTGAAAAACATGCAAATTGGCTACGTAAGGGTGTCAACAAATGACCAAAATACGGATCTCCAGCGACAAGCTCTCGAACGCGCAGGATGTGAACAGGTTTTTGAGGAAAAAATGAGCGGGACGGTAGCGAACCGGCCAGCGCTTAAAATGCTTCTTCGAACGCTGAATGAGGGCGATACGCTGGTAGTGTGGAAGCTGGATCGCCTCGGGCGAAGCATGCGGAACCTGGTACTGCTGGTCGACGAACTCCGGCAGCGCGGCATCCACTTCAAAAGCCTTACGGACAGCATCGACACTTCCAGCCCAATGGGGCGTTTTATATTCCACATCATGTCGGCCCTGGCCGAAATGGAGAGGGAGTTAATCGTGGAGCGTACCAGGGCGGGATTAGCGGCAGCGCGTGAGAAGGGGCGCATAGGAGGCAGACGACCAAAGCTAACACCTGAGCAATGGGCTCAGGCTGGCAGGTTGATCGCAAACGGAGTGGATCGGAAGCAGGTGGCGATCATTTACGATGTGGCCGTTTGTACTCTATATAAAAAATTCCCAGTAAATAAAGACGTTACACGAACTTCAACACATTAAAATTCATCCGGGTTATTCGATGTGCTTATGCCAATTTTGATCAGGCTCAATACTATCAAGCCAAGAGCAACAACTACGGTACTTGCGATTATAAACGTTGCCATGTTGAACCTTTTTTATGAACTTTTCATTTAGACAATACGGAACTGCAAACGTTCAGAACAAAAAATTCTTAGTATGAGAGCAGGATGTTTGATGTTTCGGACAGCCATATGTAAAAATGAGCTACGGTTGCTGGGCACTGTTCGGTAATTCGAATATTGAATGTTACAACCATGAAGATTCTGTTTGTACATAAGCTTCATGTAACAAGAGGATCTACTGAAAGGAATGATGAGAGATATGTGGGGGCTTACCGTAGTTGAATTTATTGCTATCAAGCGGAATCTTGAGAATATTTCTGATACATGGTCAGATCTCTGGGCAATGTTGTATCTGAGTCAGGCTAAGCCCGGACAGCTTCTCGGGGCAAAGTTTGATGATGTGAGCCATGATATTCTTGTTCTTTCAGCCACAAAAGGACTGAGGGAAAGATGCATTGCTCTTAAGCCAGGAGTTAAAAGAATTCTCCACTCCCGCAGGGAGAAGTATCCTGAAGATGTGTTTTTGTTTCAGAGCCATTCACATCGTACCAAGACAACTCCAAGACCGGTAACGTTAGTTGCATTTAATGCGGCACTGAAAAGGGCATCTATTGGAGTGACCGCAAAAACAGTGAGTAGTAAAAGTGCTTATTATTTAACGCCACTAAGATGAAGTGCCGTTCAATATCGGAAAAGTACGATGGGTAGTGGTGCATGTCTGCGTAGTTGAAGGTATGCACGAAGCGAACACGGGCTTTGCTAATCATTCACCAGCCACATATTTGCGTCTTCAAACATTTCCTCCAGCATGCGGTTCAGCTTTTCCCGATCGCTTTTGCTGGCATCGCTATTCAAGCCGTTCGCCTGCATCGGCTTCACCCTCACTTCGGCATCAGGGAAGATCTGGTGCACTCGCTTCGTCAGCTCTGCCAGGATAATCTCTCTGCCGCCAACCAAACCATCAACATTACGCTTGTCATAGACCAGCTCAACGAACATAAAGACCTCCGGAAATGCACTGTATTTTTAAAGAGAATTTATACTGGTTATTTGTACAGTGTCAACGGTTAGGTATATAGCATTTCAGAAGAGAGCTATGGGGCATGGATGGGGCAAAAAAATTGTTTTTGAGACGGTTTGGGGCATGAGTGGGACATTTTTACTCATATGAACTTTGGTGATTTTCATATGAAGTTAATTTTATGTCATTGATAATCATAAAGAATACACATGCTCTTGGGCGTTCTTTAGTGATTTTTAAAATTGCCGCGTCACGCAGTTAA
>NZ_NRIQ01000023.1:0-1057 GCF_020224095.1 Enterobacter sp. CCUG 70166 | reverse complement strand
GGCTTTGTTGAATAAATCGAACTTTTGCTGAGTTGAAGGATCAGATCACGCATCTTCCCGACAACGCAGACCGTTCCGTGGCAAAGCAAAAGTTCAAAATCACCAACTGGCCCACCTACAATAAAGCCCTCATCAACCGTGGCTCCATAACTTTCTGGCTGGATGATGAAGCTATTCAGGCCTGGTATGAGTCGGCAACGCCTTCATCACGGGGAAGACCTCAGCGCTATTCTGATCTCGCCATCACCACCGTTCTGGTCATTAAACGCGTGTTCAGGTTGACCCTGCGGGCTGCACAGGGTTTTATTGATTCCATTTTTACACTGATGAATGTTCCGTTGCGCTGCCCGGATTACACCAGTGTCAGCAAGCGCGCAAAGTCGGTTAATGTCAGTTTCAAAACGTTCACCCGAGGTGAAATCGCGCATCTGGTGATTGATTCCACCGGGCTGAAGGTCTTTGGTGAAGGCGAATGGAAAGTCAAAAAACACGGCAAAGAACGCCGTCGTATATGGCGAAAGTTGCATCTGGCAGTTGACAGCAACACACATGAAATCATCTGTGCAGACCTGTCGCTGAACAATGTGACGGACTCAGAAGCCTTCCCGGGTCTTATCCGGCAGACTCACAGAAAAATCAGGGCAGCATCGGCAGACGGCGCTTACGACACCCGGCTCTGTCACGATGAACTGCGGCGTAAGAAAATCAGCGCGCTTATCCCGCCCCGAAAAGGTGCGGGTTACTGGCCCGGTGAATATGCAGACCGTAACCGTGCTGTTGCGAATCAGCGGCTGACCGGGAGTAATGCGCGGTGGAAATGGACAACAGATTACAATCGTCGCTCGATAGCGGAAACGGCGATGTACCGGGTAAAACAGCTGTTCGGGGGTTCACTGACGCTGCGTGACTACGATGGTCAGGTTGCGGAGGCTATGGCCCTGGTACGAGCGCTGAACAAAATGACGAAAGCAGGTATGCCTGAAAGCGTGCGTATTGCCTGAAAACACAACCCGCTACGGGGGAGACTTACCCGAAATCTGATTTATTCAACAAAGCC
>NZ_NRIQ01000022.1:0-32543 GCF_020224095.1 Enterobacter sp. CCUG 70166 | reverse complement strand
CTCAACGCATGTTGGTGACCATGTCAGATAAAGAGATCCACCGCCTACCGGTGATACAGGCAGTTTGTGAAAAGCGTCTACGCCGTCGTGATGCAGCATCACAGCTTGGCATTTCAGAACGTCAGGCGCAACGACTTATCAATCGTTACCGAGTTTCTGGTGCTGAAGGACTTGTCAGCCGCAAACGCGGCCAGCCCAGCAACCGCCGGTTGACCGAATCTCTCAAACTACGAGTACTCACGCTGATACGTGAAAACTACAGTGACTTTGGGCCCACACTGGCCGCAGAAAAACTCAGAGAGCGCCATAATATCCGGCTTTCAATCGAGACCGTCCGCAACTGGATGACGTCTGACGGACTCTGGGTCCCGCATGCTCGCCGTAAGTCACGGGTTTATCAACCCCGACATCGGCGTGATTGTCTGGGTGAACTTATCCAGATCGACGGCTCCCACCATGACTGGTTTGAAGGCCGTGCGCCAAAATGCTGCCTGCTGGTCTTTATCGATGATGCCACCGGGCGTCTGATGCATTTGCGGTTCAGCGAGTCAGAAACAGCCTTTGACTACATGCTGGCAACCCGGGAATACATCGAGCAGCATGGGAAGCCGGTATCGCTGTACAGTGACAAACACGCAATATTTCGCGTCAGTGGTCCGGAGAAACGCAATACCACCGTTACCCAGTTCGGACGTGTGCTTTATGACCTGGCAATCGAGCTTATTTGTGCCAACAGCTCTGAAGCTAAAGGCCGCGTGGAACGTGCGAATCAGACACTTCAGGATCGGCTGATCAAAGAAATGCGTCTGGAAGGTATAACCGGCATTGAGGCCGCAAATGCCTGGCTTGCCACTTTCATCGCTGACTTTAACAGCCGGTTTTCACGACCGGCTAAGTTCCCCAAAGATTTGCATCGTCCGGTGCAGGAAAGCCCCGATGAATTAAGAGACATCTTTGCCTGGCATGATGTTCGTACCGTGTCGAAATCACTGACCTTCCAGTACGATAAGATCCTTTATCTCATGGACACCACAGAAGAAAATAGCCGTCTTGCCGGTGAAAAAATTAAAGTACTGGATTATCCCGATGGCACCCTCGCCTTCCTCTATGGGCACCGGAGCCTTAAGTGCCAGGCATTTGATAAGCTGGCCTGTGTCGACCAGGGGCAGATTGTTGATAACAAACGTCTCGGGACTGTACTCCGACTGGCTCAGGTAAAACAGGATGAGCGGGAAAGCGAAGGCAAACGGGAACGAAGCAAAAAATCGCCCAGCCGTAAGGCTCAGGTGCGCATCCAGGAACAGCTCCGGGCTATCAATCCCGTTCTGGCAGACCCGAGCTTGTTTGTGGCAAGTTCAAAGCGATAGAATCGACCATCAGTGCTGCAAAGTACCGGAACAGTGAGTCCCCAAAAGGATACTTGAGATGATTAAATTCCCGACTACAAAGCGCGTTGATTTGTATAAAACTGCTGTCAGCTCTGAGCAATTACATCTAGATCTGGTTGCGGCTCAGGAGTTCATGTTCGATGCCTGGGAAAATGATGACCTGGAAGTTGTGCTGAAACTCATCAGAAAAGCTATCAAGAAATCCCCGCTCTGTGCTGACGCATACTCATTCTACTGCGAGATATCTCAAGAACCTCCTGAGTCAAAAATCGGGAAGCTGGAGACTGCTTTGTACGCAGCCAGCATTGCACTTGGCGAGGATTTTCAGGAGTTCGCAGGACGTTTCTGGGGATTTGTCGAAACACGTCCATATATGAGAGCAAAAGCAGCTTTGGCTGAGGCCTTATGGGAGTCTGGTAATTTTTATCCGGCTATGGCTCATAGCCGCGAAATGCTGAAGCTCAACCCGAACGATAACCAGGGGATTCGTCATTTATTAGCGAACTATTACCTTGAGCTTGAAATGGTGGATGATCTGGCCTTGCTACTGGACGATTATCCTGGGGATATGCGTTCGTTTTTTCAGTATACACGCGCCCTACTCGCCTACCGACAGTCATCCCCGGATGCCGATGATATCGCTAAAGCTGCGATTGATTCTAATAGACACATCCCCGGCTTGTTATCGAAGTGCAGATTACAGATCAAGTCTAACAGTGGATATATCACGTTAGGTGGAATGGATGAAGCCATTTATTATGTGAATCATAATATAAAGCCTTGGATTCGCACCTCTGGCGCAATTGATTGGATTGTAAATAATTCATTAAGTAAAATATAAGGATTTAGTTTTAATGTTTAATCTAATTATGGGCGGAGAACCTGACTATTTTGAACATTGGCCCATGTATGAACGGGTTAGTGGGAGTTGTGATTTTCCTATATCACGTATGTTAGAAGGCACCTCTGATGACATCCGGTTGAAGTTAACGCCTTTGAATGATAAAGCATTATCTTATATTGAGAAATTACCTACGCTTTTTATGTCAGAACTTTATTCCCGAGACAATGTTGAATACATTACTTTGCGACTTGGTGTAATTTCAAATCTACGAACAGTTAACAAAAATGTTGAGTTTGATTTCAGAATCACTCACTCACAAGATGATGTCGTAGTGATAAACAAAGAGTTATATCAAACAGCTTTAGAATTAGGTGCATATGGGCTGAAACGGACTCACTGGGGAATAAAAGCACGTGATTTAAATCAAACATTAGCACTTCTAAATATAACGACAAGAAGTACACCACTTCCTCCTACTGAAGCACTTCCTGATGAAGTTGATAACTACCCAATAATAGATAATGTTCAAAGTTTCATGGCGCGTGTTTTAGAACAAGATCATGAAGAAGATGCAGAAATATTTTATCGTGGACATTCTGATGTATCTTACGAGTTGGCTCCATCAGTTTTCAGGAAAAACAAAAAAGGTAACTTCAAGCATTTGCACAGTGAATCAAATTTAGTCCGTGAAGCCCTAACAGCAAGGCCAACTGAGTTTGTTGATGATAAAACAATGCTAGACAAGTTAGTAAGGATGCAACACTACGGACTACCAACTCGTTTGTTGGATATAACATCAAATCCACTAATCGCTCTGTATTTCGCTTGTTGCGACATTAGTAATAATGAAAATACAAATGAGGTTGATGGACATGTTATTATTTTCAAAACAAAAAGGGATCGTATAAAATTCTTTGACTCTGATACAGTAAGTTGCATATCAAATATATCAATGCTAAGTCAAACACTGAAAGATCAGCTGGATTGTAAAATGGACAAGGAGGCTTTCAATAAAACTGAAGCTTGTCAAAAACTCATACATTACATTAAAGATGAAAAACCTTATTTTAAAGATGTAATTATACCATCAGATTTGGAAAGGTTAATTTTCGTTAAAGGAAGAAATAATAATGAAAGGATGTCATCACAGTCAGGTGCATTCTTATTATTTGGGAATAATGCTGTTTATCCCGATTTAGTTTCAAACCCTGATGATGCTATGCAAGAGTTTAAAGTAGAAAAAATAGTGATCAGAAACAAAGCTAGAATACTTAAGGAACTCGCAAGGTTAAACATTACAGATGCGACAGTTTATCAAGGCATGGAAAGGACAATGAAACTAATTGCGGCCAAATTTTCCGCAGGAGATTGATCTTCATGTGGTTTTTTGACACACTAGCCTGTCGCTACTGGCATTGGTCCCTTGTATGCTAAGCATATGAACTCTGGTGTGTGTTGGACAGGAGCAATTAACCAGTCGTATAGTAAAATTTGAATGTAAAAATATAAAACAAGGAGTTGAGAATGAACCCCATTACTTTGAGTGAAATGAGTGATGAAGATGAAGAGGTAAAAATCATTTCTTCATATGAACCTCAAGATGATGAGATTGCGATCGTTTTTGATAGTTCAAAAATTACTGGAGGTAATGCACTGGATTTTTTCCAGTTCACCAAGCAATCACATTCTAATGTTAAAGTGTACGGAGATTCTAATGGTGTTTCGTACCTGCAATTAAACAGTATAACGTTAGCGTTAGGCACTTTCTTTGCCACATCAGTAATGATACCTTTTTTAGTAAATCTTGTTTCAAATTATATTCAGAAAAAAATTGATAACTTTGGAACTAGAGATATAGACGTTAAAGTCTCTATAATTAAAAAAAATAAATCAGGAAAACATGTGAAATACACTGTTTCTGGAAAAGTAGACGATGTTTTAAAAGTAATTAACAAAATCAAATAAAAATCTATATAGATATTATGAATATTCACGAAAAGTTAAAGCGTTGGATGTGTATTACTCAAGAAGATAGTGCTATTCTTGATTATCTTAATGCTGAGTTAAAAAAAGCTCAATCCTTGAGCTTGAATAATGAATCAAACAGATTGTTTTTATACAAAACAATTTTACTAGCCCATTTAAAATATATTCAAGTCATTAATTTACTTACAAGAGGTGATTTTTATGAAGCATGGGTAGAACTTGAAAGGATAGAAATAGATTTAATACATATTAAAGAAAATAATGAGTTTCTGCCTGAGGTTAATTTCTATGGTGTTAACTTCTTAGCGAGAATGGTATGTAATTGGCAGGCGTTATTCCCATATAAAATCTTCGGTAGTTCTCGTGAAATAATAAAAGAAGTGAAATGTTCAGTATGTAATACAACCCGTAGTTTTATTAATGATTGTGGTCATGTTAAAAATAAACTTTATAATGGAGTTCTTTGCTTTGATGAAGTGATCGATTTTGAATTAATTACTTATGACATAGTTAGTAATCCCGTTAACAAATGTAGTGTTTTTTTCTCCAATGATGGTGATCATTATAACTATTCAACTTTAATTAGTGTTGTCAAATACATACAATCCCCACATCAAATTTTCAATATTACGACCTGGAGATTTAAGGCGAAAGAACATGATGGAGTATTATCGCCAGAAAATATTTGTCCATGTGGAGATTCTTTAAAAAAATATGCAGATTGTTGTTTGCCACGTAATGGTATTTATAAAAAACATATAGATATTTGGTTTCCCTTCCCGTTGAATGTAGAACCTATTTAGAACCAGATATTCAATAACTAAAGATCCCGTTGACACAGATATTTCCATATTAAGATGTTTTCGTTATATTTTTATTCCAGTCTTTCATATTTAACTTTTGCTTTATTAATTGGTTGAGTGGGATAACGCAGCAGTCACATTAATATGATTACATAGGCTGAAAGTGCCCTTTCTATCTTGCACAAAGAGGTGACATTTTAAACTTGCTTTGACATAAGTTGTAGTAGCAAAGTTGTAATGTCCGATAATGGCTAAGTTAAGATGTCCGGCGTGTATAATCAAGTAAGGATTACCATGACGGCTCTCGCAGCGGAGTTTTTCACATTGGATGAAGTTAACCGACTCAAAATCATTCAGGATGTCATCGACCGGCGTCTGACAACACAAATGGCAGCTCAGCGGCTTGGTATCTCCGACCGTCAGTGCCGTCGTCTGCTTGCGCGTTATCGTGAAGATGGTCCGATTGGCATGACCAGCCGCCGTCGTGGTAAATCCAGTAACAACCAGTTGCCTCAGGGACTGGCCGCATACGCGCTGAACATTATTCGCGAACGCTATAACGATTTCGGTCCGACGCTGGCCTGTGAAAAACTGTCTGAGGTGCACGGTGTTCATCTTTCCAAAGAAACCGTCCGTAAGCTGATGACTCAGGCCAGTCTGTGGGTCCCACGTAAGCAACGTGCGCCACAAATTCAGCAACCTCGTTACCGCCGTGCCTGTGCCGGTGAACTCATACAAATCGACGGCTGCGACCACCACTGGTTTGAAAATCGGGGACCTAAGTGTACGGCACTGGTTTACGTTGATGACGCAACCAGTCGTTTAATGCAGCTTCTTTTCGTGAAATCTGAGTCTACTTTCACCTATTTTGAAGCGACCCGGGGCTATATTGAAAAACATGGCAAACCGCTTGCGCTGTACAGCGACAAAGCCAGCGTATTCAGGATCAACAATAAAAATGCAACCGGCGGCGACGGCGATACCCAGTTTGGCCGTGCGATGCATGAACTGAACATTCAGACCATTTGTGCAGAAACCAGTGCTGCCAAAGGCCGCGTTGAACGGGCGCACCTGACGCTTCAGGACCGACTGGTCAAGGAGCTCAGGCTCCAGGGCATCAGTTCCATGGAAGCTGCGAACGCATTTGCCGAAGAGTTCATGAACGATTACAACCGTCGTTTCGCAAAAGCGCCTCGCCAGGCGTTTGATGTTCATCGGGAACTGGATGTCGATGACGATCTTGATATGGTATTTAACTGGCATGAAGCTCGTAAAGTGTCGAAATCACTCACAGTGCAATACGACAAAGTCCTTTATCTGATTGAAGACAGCGAATTCAGTCGTCGGGCGATTGGTAAATACATCGATGTCTGGCATTACCCGGATGGACATAAAGAGCTCCGGCTTAATGGCGTATCACTTCCCTACTCCACCTATGACAAGCTTTCTGAAATCGATCAGGGGGCCATTGTGGATAACAAACGTCTGGGGCGGGCCCTGGAAATGGCGCAGCTGGTCCAGGCCGAGCGGGATAATAACCGGTCGCAATCCGTACCATCCGGAGACGGCCCTTCTCGCAGGCGTAAAGCTCCCACGACGAAGAAATCCCAGCGTTCCCTGGATCAGGACGATATGTTCAATGCCCTGGTGAAACTTCAGTCACGCTCTGAAGAGATATTTGGGAAGAAACCGATTTAAAGCCCGGTAATCCATCCGGGCATGCCTGGCTGTCAGATTTTGGCCTGATTGACCCGTGCCGCGAGCTCCTGATGACTCTCTTTCCTTTCGCTGTAGCGGTCGGACAGGTAGGCTGTGTGCCCTTTCAGGAGTAACGTCATTTTGAACAACTCTTCGGTAACGTCGACAATCCTGTCATACCAGGGTGAGGGTTTCATGCGCCCTTCATCATCAAATTCCTGCCATGCCTTTGGCACTGACGACTGATTGGGGATGGTGAACATCCGCATCCAGCGGCCAAGTATCCGCATCTGATTGACCGTGTTAAACGACTGTGAACCACCACAAACCTGCATGACGGCCAGCGTTTTACCCTGGGAAGGACGAACAGCACCTTCACTCAGGGGTATCCAGTCAATCTGGGCCTTCATCACCGAGCTCATGGCGCCATGTCTTTCCGGAGAACTCCAGACCATTCCGTCACACCACCTGACCAGCTCGCGGAGTTCAAGCACTTTGGGGTGACTTTCGGGCGCATCATCGGGTAACGGCAGACCGGATGGGTTAAATATTTTCACCTCAGCCCCCATCTTTGCCAGCAACCGCCCGGCCTCTTCCGCTGCAAAACGACTGTAGGACCGCTCTCGTACTGAACCGTACAGGATGAGAATTCGCGGCATGGTTTCGTTGTTGCCCGTAAGTTTGCTGGCAAGCGCATCATCAAAATAAGCCGGTTCGATTGCTGGTAAGTCGGTCATAAAAAATCTCCATTTCATAAGCTATGCTTTAAAAGTTATCACATATGAAATACCATATGTATTGTTATTTTTTTACGAGGTTAAGCATGCTACAGCCTGTTCAGCTTTTTAAACTGCTCGCCGACGAGACCCGTTCAACTATCGTGATGCTTCTCAGGGAGTCCGGTGAAATGTGCGTCTGTGACATCTGTGCGGCAACCGCAGAGTCTCAGCCAAAAATTTCTCGCCATATGGCCCTTTTACGTGAAGCCGAGCTGGTCATCGACCGTCGCGAAGGAAAATGGGTGCATTACCGACTGTCGCCACACATGCCAGCATGGGCTGCGGGTATTATTGATACAGCCTGGAACTGTGAACGAGAAAACATACGCAACAAGCTCAGTAGCGTGGCATCTGTCTCCTGCTGATGGCGATATATATATCCGAATAAACAAATGTGAATGGAGTTTCTGATGTTACTGGCTGGTGCTATCTTTTTATTCACGCTCGTCCTGGTTATCTGGCAACCCAGAGGGCTGGGGATTGGCTGGAGTGCCTCACTGGGCGCAATTCTGGCATTGCTGACTGGCGTCGTTCATCTGGGGGATATTCCGGTGGTCTGGCAGATAGTGTGGAATGCGACCGCCACCTTTATCGCCGTGATCATCATCAGTCTTCTGCTCGACGAATCCGGCTTCTTTGAATGGGCCGCGCTGCACGTTGCCCGTTGGGGGAATGGCCGGGGGCGGCTGCTCTTCACCTGGATCGTCCTGCTTGGTGCGATGGTTGCGGCACTGTTTGCCAACGACGGTGCGGCACTGATCCTGACACCTATCGTTATCGCGATGCTGCTGGCGCTGGGATTCAGCCGGGGAGCAACCTTAGCGTTTATCATGGCCGCAGGGTTTATCGCTGACACGGCAAGCCTGCCACTGATTGTCTCAAACCTGGTGAATATCGTCTCGGCGGATTTCTTTAAGCTTGGTTTCTCAGAATATGCCGCCGTGATGGTCCCGGTTAACCTGGCCGCGATTGCGGCTACGCTGGTGATGCTGCATCTGTTTTTCCGTAAGGACATTCCCGCCGTTTACGACGTTTCTCTGTTGAAAGAACCGAAAGACGCTATACGTGATGTGAATACCTTTAAAACCGGCTGGCTGGTTCTGGTGTTGCTTCTGGTGGGATTCTTCGGACTGGAGCCGCTGGGCGTACCGGTCAGTTTGGTCGCAGCCGCTGGTGCATTGCTTCTGTTTGCTGTTGCGAAAAAAGGGCATGCCATTAACACCGGTAAGGTGCTGCGTGGTGCGCCCTGGCAAATCGTTATCTTCTCGCTGGGGATGTACCTGGTGGTCTACGGCTTACGAAATGCCGGTCTGACCCACTATCTCTCTTCCTTGCTGAATCAGCTGGCAGAGCAGGGATTGTGGGCGGCAACGCTGGGTACGGGCTTCCTGACGGCCTTCCTGTCATCAGTGATGAACAATATGCCGACCGTGCTGGTCGGGGCGCTGTCGATTGATGGCAGCACAGCGACCGGTGTTATCAAAGAAGCGATGATTTACGCCAACGTCATCGGCAGCGACCTGGGGCCAAAAATTACCCCTATCGGCAGTCTGGCAACGTTACTGTGGCTGCACGTTCTGTCGCAGAAAAATATCAAAATTACCTGGGGATATTACTTCCGGGTGGGCATTGTCATGACAATCCCCGTGCTGTTTGTCACGCTTGCAGCACTGGCGCTTCGTCTGTCTTTCACTTTGTAATGAGATACTGATATGAGCAACATTACCATTTATCACAACCCGGCCTGCGGCACGTCACGCAATACCCTTGAAATGATCCGCAACAGCGGTACAGAGCCGACCGTTATTCATTATCTTGAAACCCCACCATCACGAGCTGAGCTGGTAAAACTCATTGCGGATATGGGGATCACGGTACGAGCGCTGCTGCGTAAGAATGTCGAACCTTTTGAAGCGTTAGGGCTGGCGGAAGACCGCTTTACTGACGAGCAGTTAATCGATTTTATGTTGCAGCACCCTGTTCTGATCAATCGCCCTATCGTGGTAACGCCGCTGGGTACCCGGCTATGCCGCCCTTCTGAAGTCGTGCTGGATATTCTTCCCGATGCGCAGAAAAGCGCGTTCACGAAAGAGGACGGTGAGAAGGTAGTTGATGAAAAAGGTAACCGGCTGAACTAAACGTGTTCTTGTGACGAAGGGCGAGAGAACTCGCCCTTTTTTATTTAAGATAATCAGTGCTAACGGAGGATAAGAAGCGGTTGTTGCGTCTTTTGCAGCATTTCGGAGGTATGACTACCGATAAAGAACTGCCGCAACCTGGAATGACCGTAGGCCCCCATCACTATCAGATCGACAGCATTTTCCTCGGCGTAACGAATAAGCGCGTCCCCGACTGATTGCCCGGTAAGATGTGTTGTGCTGTTTTCTATATCCGCGTCACGTAAAATTTGCTGTGCGGTCAGCAGCTCTTCCTTCTTACCGTTTACCATGACAAGGTGGCACTCCAGCCCCCTGAGTAAGGGACTCATCGTCAGACGTTCCAGGTTACTCCTGCTTTCTTCACTGCCATCATAAGCCAGCATGACTCTGGAAGGCACTGAGTAGTTCTCCGGAACAACCAGTAGGGGTTTCTTTTGCAGACGAATAACGCTTTCCAGATGAGAGCCTACCGGATGCTGGCTACCCCGACGCCCCAGCACCATGAGACGAAGGTCGCTCAGCTCTGCCAGAACTTCATCCGGTGTACCGTGTTTTTGCATCAAAAGCACATCCGGGCTTCCCTGTTTTTGAAGCAGTTCAGCACAACTTTCCAGTATTGCTTTCCCCTGGGCCATCAGCAGGCGATTACGTTGCCCTTCAATTTCTACCAGCTCATCGGTCAGCAATTGCTGACTGTCTATGCCGAGAGTGCCGGTCAGGTCTGACACTACCGGGGTGCTGTCTTTTTCGATAACGTGCAACAGTGCTAGCTGTGATTGCAAAGTGCGGGCTGCCCACGCCGCATATTCACACACTGACCGCGTTGAAAGTGAACCGTCCACACAGGCTGTAACAGTATTATTCATAGTTTTCCCTCCAGTCTGTTAATGACCGCCCATCAGTTTTTCGACTTCTTCAGGTTTATCGTGAACACCAAACCGGTCAACGATGGTGCGGGTGGCTTCATTCATCCCACGTATTTCAACCCCGGCGCCCTCTCTACGGAACTTAATGACCACCTTATCCAGGGCGCTGACGGACGTGATGTCCCAGAAATGGGCATGTGAAACGTCTATCACCACATTCTCAATCGCTTCACGGAAATCAAAGTGGCTCGTAAAGCGGTCTGCTGATGCAAAGAATACCTGGCCGGTGACGGTATACGTCCGGCTCGTCCCCTCCAGAACTGAGGTTACACGCATGAACCGGGATACTTTAGTGGCAAAATTGAGCGAAGCAATCAGTACACCGGTCAGCACACCGAAGGCCAGATTATGTGTTGCCACCACAACCGCGACGGTGGCAAGCATGACCACGCTGGTTGAAAGGGGGTGTGTCCGCAGGTTGGCAATGGAGCGCCAGGAGAATGTCCCGATGGAAACCATAATCATCACCGCGACCAGCGCTGCCATCGGAATTTGGGAGACCCAGTTGCGCAGGAACACAATCAGGCAAAGCAGCACCACGCCCGCCGTGAGGGTTGAAAGTCGTCCGCGTCCACCGGATTTTACGTTGATAACAGATTGCCCAATCATCGCGCAGCCTGCCATTCCTCCGATAAAGGATGTGCAGATGTTCGCGATGCCCTGAGCTTTGCACTCCCTGTTTTTGTCGCTTGGCGTGTCGGTCATGTCATCCACGATAGTGGCGGTCATCATCGACTCAAGCAGGCCAACCACCGCAAGCCCCGCAGAATATGGCAGGATGATGAGCAGCGTCTGAAGATTTAAAGGCACGTCCGGGAGCAGGAAGACCGGCAGACTGTCGGGAAGTTTCCCCATATCCCCGACGGTTCGCACATCCAGATGCAGCCACATGGCAATCCCAGTCAGCACCACGATGCACACAAGCGGTGAAGGAATGGTTTTGTTGATATAAGGGAAGAGATAGATGATCCCCAGCCCTGCCGCAGTCATGGCATAAACATGCCATGTCACATTGGTCAGCTCAGGCAACTGGGCCATAAAAATCAGTATTGCCAGTGCATTAACAAACCCCGTGACCACTGAGCGTGAAACAAAACGCATCAGCCCGCCAAGCTTCAGATATCCGGCTATCAGCTGGAATACCCCGGTCAGTATGGAGGCAGCCAGTAAATACTGTAAGCCATGATCTTTCACCAGCGTCACCATCAGGAGAGCCATTGCACCGGTGGAGGACGAAATCATCGCCGGACGTCCGCCAAAGAAGGCCATAACGAGAGGAATACAGAACGCCGAGTAGAGGCCCACCTGGGGATCAACACCGGCGATAATGGAAAAGGCGATCGCTTCTGGAATGAGTGCGAGCGCGACAACAATACCGGCCAGAACGTCACCACGGACGTTACCCAGCCAGTCCTTACGCGTCGAGGACAGCAACATAGTAATTTCTCAGTTTTTAGATACAGTCAGCCCTGGAGGGCTACATTTTTACGTACGGTAAAGCACATCCGCAGACGGGATGTTATTGAGTGCGTGCTGAGGCTTGCTCAGTACGACAGAGGAAGGAAAAACTCAGGGTGGCGTAATACGCATAGCGGTTGTCAGATTCTCCATAGCGGATGTGTATATATTGTCGGCTCTGTTGTCAGGAAGAACTTACAGAACACGTCGCGTTTGAACATGAAACACTTCAAAGCAGCCCAATACTACAAATAAAGCGAATACGGGGTCAACCCAACAAGGTACTCAAACGAAGAGGTTAAGATGCGATTTTTATCCAGGAATTCAATATTATCAAAGGACATTTGAACTTTGCCCCACCCCGGACATCTCTACTTAGCTTTGACATAAGTTATTGATTCATATGTGGTTATTTTTTAACATTTACGTTTCACGTACTGATAGATTGCCTTTGAAGCCAACGCTGACCGTCATTCATCTTGATCAGGAATTTGGGCATCTTCTAAAAACACCTTTGTACGGTAATCATCTTTCCAGCCTAACCAAACTGAATCTTCACCACCGGAAGAAACAACTTTACGGTTTCCTGTGAGATTATCAGCCTGTTCTAAGCATATTGACTGCATATCAATGAGCAAATCAGCTTCTGCGACTTCCGTGCCGCCGATCGTTTCATAGCCGGAAATCAGAACAATTGCCTCAGGGTCTCTTTCGTTCAGCATGGCGATCAACTCTTTCACTTTCATTTTAAGATACCAGTAGTTTATTTGTGTGCATTGCTGATGGATTTTATAGTGCTGCCGACCTTTTTCAAGGTGCTTCCGTTGCTTCCAACGATCATGCTAACGACCTTGTTGTCTGACCTGGTATTGCCGTGGTCATCCTTTTAGAGAAATGCTCCAAAGATCAACATGGCGGCATAGGTTTTCCAGCTTGACCAATCAATCGTGGAACCAAGCAACAGATAGAATGCCAGGGCTACCAGCCCCAGCTTTACTACTAGCGCGATTATTATGGTGAAGATAGACTCATCGCGTTCGCCTTTAAGTATTTTATACCGCGTAATTAAACTGTCGTTTTTCATGTAGCATCCGTTATAGTTATTAAAGTCCTGCATTAGAAGTTGTTATTTGCCGAAGTTACCTTGTATGAGTTAACTGTGGATCCAAAAATACAAAATATAAGCTGTGCCAATTGAAAGGATTAGAAAAGCACAGTTACTAATAAAATCTACTAATGCTTGTAGCTTCTTTATTCTCACAATTGCTGGACCGTGTTCAGTAGAGGTACTACTCAGCCCTTTTGTTCTGGCACTCTCTGCTTTTCTGAAAAAATTGTAATGCAATCCTGACCGCAAGCAAAACCATGCCAAACCAGTCGTTATTACGATATTTATGTAGAAAGCATATTGAATCATTTGTTCAGTTTCGAAGCTTTCCATTGAAAACCCTTTGTTGAAATGTTGAATAAAATTATTTTTAGTAAATGTAAGCAATAAATAGAACGAATATTAATAGTGAAAGATGCAATGCCAACATCTGCTTATGATGCCTTATGAGGATTTCTTCCTTCGCATTCATTAAATCGTACATCTCATCAATATTTTTATTGCTGGTATATTCGAGACGTTCATCACGAAGTAATTTGAACTTTACCAATACGACAAGTGATTTAATAATAAAGCTCGTAAGCATAACAGTTATAGACAAAAATAAAAAATAGGCCAAATTCATATATCACTCCATGGAGATTAATAGAAAAATTTATAATAAGTAATCTCATAGAGCATTACTTGAATCTTCTTCCCATACTAAGGACTCACCGAGAAACTTAGTTAAAGATGATTTGGCATACTGTGGTTCGGAAAAAAAACGTGGGAACCAGCCGTCAAAGCTTTGGGTACCATTGTGACGATTTTCAGGCGAGACTGATAAGCGGTACCCGTCTTCGTAAGGTGAAATGCTAAATGTGTATCCATCATCTGTCTTTGAGATCAGCGTTTTGCATGTCATATGACTGTTTGCTCACAAAGTTACTTTTCTAAGATATCGAAAAGTGTGGATTAGATCATCATTCAGATAGTCTTTTCATCACAAACTTTCCTGCCCACATTATCACAATTATAAAGGTAATAAAACCGATCTGCTCCCAACGTAAATTGGTTTGCTGTTCGGAATCATCCAAATGAATTGCATAAATGTAACATCCGAAGGTAAGCGTGAGTGGAACAACAAGCATCCCTACCTTTTTAGTAATATTTCCAATAAACCACCAATAAAGAACCCAGGAAATAATAGAAGAATAAAAAATTGCTTCTGAAACTATCATATGTAACCTCTTGAATTAGTCGATGCTGTGGGTAAATAAACCCGGACCGTCAAATGATGCAATTGCAAAATATTTAGTAACCATGAATCCTTCGGTTATCTATTTCAGCCATGTATGCAGTAGGCTTTTTTAAGAGATAGATTGGTGAAACGACATTCGTTTTGACTTTATAAGCCAGAATGAAAACACCTGCGGAGCTTGCCATAAGTACCGCAAGAAGAATAGATACCGTTAACTCCTTTGGTGTTTGTATCACCGAAAGAAGAAACAATGCGCTTATGGCTGCAAAAATCCAGCAATATAATGATGCATCCATAAAACCAGCTACAACACTCGATCCAAAAAAAAACCAAAATAAACTTATTAAGATTACTGAGTTTTCATTCATGTCTGTTCCTTGTTATTACTAATTATATTATGCTTTATAGTTGACCGTCAGACTACCCACGGGTTTTGACGAACAAAGTCACGCACTCCATTTATACATGCTTTTGAGATGACTTCAAAATAAGGATGGTTTGATGGAATCATATTCCCGGTATTATCAAGAAGCATAATAGTCCCTAAAGACCGAACCAGTTGATATTCATTGAGCTTACGCTTTAGCAAAGTTTGCAATCTATAAATTGTCTCACCGGAACTGTTACCTTCGATACCTACAACAGAGACCGTACAGTTCACTTCCTGATTATCAGATTGATAATCGAACCAGTAATTTTCGTTGCAATTTCCTTTTTGCGCATGCTCAATTTTGCCAGGCCATTTTACCCATAAAGAAGAGTTGTTTTTAGATCGTAAGATCTGCTTCAGCGTTTCCAATGGATTTTTTTCATCAACCTCAGACCAGGCCGAAATAAATTCTTTCTGCATTGCCTTAGGGTCTATAACGGCAATGAAATCAAATTCCTCTTTATTGATAGAGTTGGCTCGATCTTTGAGATAAAACAGACCGAGTTTATATCCCTTTTCACTTTTCCAGTTTGCTCCCACAGGCTGATAGTCTGTATTTATAAACGGTTTGAAAGTGTGAGTGTCGGGAGAAAAAATTACTGAGGGTGCCAGCACCCGGCCTCGGTATCGTATTGGATTTACAAATATTTTTTCCCCGTCACATAACATTTCAATAATTGCTTTTGTCACAACTACTGAAATAGAAGGTCTACATGTATTTTGATTTATTTCCCCGAGGTGCGCCAAACTTCCATCCTCACTCTTCAACACCTTTGTAAGGCAAGTCGGGCAATACTGTTGATCTCTATAATAAACAGGCATGGTTAGACGACCGGAATCGTTTAGTACCAACTGAAGTAACGGATGAGGCTCTTTCATCATGGTTATTTCTTCCCTTTCACCTTTCTGGGCTTTTCGTTTGCCTGTCTCCACTGCCATGGTGGGACAGGGTTGGTGTCTGCCCATAACCCTTTTGCCTCCTTTTGTGCTGCGGATTCATATTTGATATAGCCAGGGACAATGGCGTTATCTTCGAACCGATAAACCCACGCATATCCACTGTCCACCATAGAGGCATTGATATCATATCCATCTAACCAGATGGTACCTAACATACGGCCATAGATATCCGTACCATGGTCTATCACGGTAACGATTTTAGTTGCTATAGCTGTGGTTAAGGCCTGTTTTGCTTTTTGGCCAAAAGCCTGTTTAGATTCAGGAGCGTCTATACCATACATCCGTATTTTGATGGTTGTGTTTTGAGCATCCAACGCAGTTATGGTGTCACCGTCAACAATCTTAACCACCTTTGCCTCAAAAGTTGTTGAGTTCCCCCAGGACGCCACTGGGAATACAACAATCATGATGGGCAAAAGTAACTTTGTTAAAAAAAACATCATTTCACCTTGATTTGTTGAGTACAGACATGTATCCACAAGCCTATTTACAGGCAGTATTTTAACAAGTCATTATTTCATGGGCGGGCTTAAAACCAATCTTTTTGCAACTTAAAGGCAGAATAATCACAATAAATTTAGAACCTGAACCAAAAAATAATCCAAATTAAGCGTGTTAATCTATCTCAAAGATATTATTCCTGAGAGAGTTTGGATGAAACGTTACACTCATGATCTTGAGACAGACCTGAATGATGTGGATAAAACACCATCTCTGATCCACAAAACTTTGTTAACAGCTTCGACCATTTATGACCTGAAATATCTGGCTCAGGTATTAAATGATGAAAATGGCAGTAATTGGTCCCGTGCATCCCTTAAACGTCAGGTTACATGCATACCTGAGCATTGTGAGCTGAGTATCGCAGATGGACGCTATCTACAGACTTTAATACCTTCACGACCTGCTGATTATGAGGACAGGCACTTTAGCTTTATCGATCTGTTTGCAGGGATAGGTGGACTGCGAAGCGGATTTGATGCCATCGGTGGTAAATGTCTTTTCACGAGCGAATGGAATACTTATTCCAGCCGTACTTACCGGGCGAACTGGTATTGCGATGAGAACGAGCACCGCTTCAATTCAGACATCCGTGACATCACTCTTAGCAACCGGCCCGAGGTTACTGATGACGAGGCATACAAATTTATCGATGCCTCTATCCCGGATCATGATGTTCTTCTTGCGGGATTTCCATGCCAGCCATTCAGCATCGCCGGTGTCAGTAAAAAGAACTCTATGGGTCGCAAACACGGTTTCGAGTGCGACACTCAGGGTACGCTCTTCTTTGATGTGGCCAGGATCATCCGGGCAAAACAACCTGCAATTTTTGTTCTGGAAAACGTAAAAAATCTGAAGAGTCACGATAAGGGTAATACCTTTAACATCATCATGAAAACGCTCGATGAGCTTGGCTACGACGTCGCAAACAGCGAAAGCACGGGCGCGGATGATCCTAAAGTCATCGATGGCCGTCATTTCCGACCCCAGCACCGTGAACGTATCGTCCTTATTGGTTTTCGCCGCGACCTACGTCTGAAAGACGGTTTTACTCTGAGAGACATTAAAGACTTTTATCCGGACAAGCGCCCTTCTCTCTCAGATTTACTGGATCCGAGCGTAGATAGTAAATACATCCTCTCCCCTAAACTCTGGGAGTACTTATACAACTATGCAAAGAAACATGCGGCAAAAGGCAATGGTTTTGGTTTTGGACTAGTAGATCCTTCCAATGTTAATAGTGTCACCAGAACCCTCTCAAGCCGCTATATGAAAGACGGATCTGAAATTCTTATTGATCGGGGCTGGTCTCATGAACTGGGAGAAACTGATTTCCATAACACATACAACATGGACCGTCGGCCACGCATGCTAACGCCACGTGAATGCAGCAGGCTAATGGGCTTCGATAAACCCGGGGAAAGTGTTTTCCGTATCCCTGTGTCCAATACACAGGCTTACAGACAGTTTGGGAACTCCGTGGTCGTTGATGTCTTTGCGGCCGTCGCCAAACTGCTGAAGTCACGAATTGAATTTGCAGCCTCCCAGCGCTTGCGGCAGTTTTACGACGAAGTCAGCTGACCTGAGCTCCTTCATCAATTTAAATGCTTAAGATTGTTGTAATAATGTCAGAGGTCAACCATGACGTATTTCGAATCAGCTGAAGGTGAGACGGTATCTAAAGAACGAGCATTACAAGAACTGTCCAGGCATTGCGTTCCCGAAACAGATTTCGAAGAATTCTTTAGCGACATGGGCGTAAAGGAACAGTATGACGCTCAGGAAGTGTTGCTCTGGTTGGGATATTAAACTTCCTGTTTAGGAGACTACTATGAGCCAAAAATTCGCAGTGATGATTGCTTACGACGACGATCCAAACGTCAAAAGGTATTCACCTGACTTTCAAACGCAGGATGAGTTTGCTAAAGGGTGGCAGTCGGCTCTTAAAAAGGCACACCACACCTCAGGTCAAAAATCAGTCATCACCTGCGGATGTCGTGGAAAAGGAGAAAAGCGACTTTATGTTCGTGCTTTACCGAACGGTGATGCCTTTATTCTCGTCAAAGCCGCTAACACGGGCATTGAGCATGATCCTTCCTGTGTATTCTTCTCCCTTGATGCCCGGCATACCGGCCTGAAAGGATATGCGAGTGGTGTGGTCCGGATTACAACCGAAGGTGATATGGCTGTAAGGCTCGGTATCGGTATGACAGAGAAAGATCCTCCTGAAAAATCAGAAGTGCCTCCCCTGCCCCATGTTCAGCGACCAGAAGGAGGTCAGGCCTCAATGACCCTCCTGGGCTTGCTTAGTCTTTTGTGGACAGAGTCTGGTCTGAATGTCTGGTACCCGAAAATGGCAGGGAAACGTAACGATTCACTGGTACGGTATCGTCTGCTTGAAACCGCTAAACAAATTCGTACCGGCAGAGCCTGCATAGGTGACCATTTATTCATTGGTGTACCTGACCCGAAACAACCTGTCGCTCAGTCGCAAATTCAGCGTCTTTCATCACAGGCGATGAGTGATAAACGTCTCATGCTCCTGTCAGTTTTACCTCGCTACGATGCTGAAAAGCATGAGAAGCCACTTAAATTTTTACCCCTGCGGAATTTTGGGGGGCTACCGCTGATTTTTTTCAATTCAGAAGTCCATTGGGATAGCGTAAAGAAACGATTTTCATCGGAGTACGCAGCATGGAAATCCGGGGCGAAAATAGTTGTCTTTGCGTTGACGTCACCAGCTGCGGTAACCGGCAGAGGCCCTTCTGTAAGAGCTCATCAAATTGTGCTGATGCACGTTAGCGAGAACTGGATACCTCTGGACTCCTCCTATGAGGCGGTTGTTGCAGAAAAGCTGGATGCAGAGCACCGGCAGTACGTTAAGCCCATGCGTTATGATGCGAGTATTAGTGAGGTGTTCCCTGACTTCTACCTGCTCGACACAAAAAGCGATAAGCCGTTCCCGATGGAAGTATTTGGTATGGCCACTCCTGCTTATCTGGCCCGAAAGCAACTCAAAAAAGATTATTACAACCGTGAATATGGGCCTTATGGATGGTGGCACTGGGATGCGACCACAGCATCTGAAACTATGGTGCTGCCTCATTTTCCAGAATCACGCAAACCTCTTTCAACTGACACACCTGCTTAAAATGGAGAAAAAATGTCCTACATGCTTTCGCTAAGCGAACAGACAAAACTGAACGCTTTCCTGTCAGGGATCCTAGATGATTACAAGACTGGGGTTATCACTCAGATACAAGCTGTTGGTAGAATCGGTAACGTGTTTTCTGCTCTGGAAAGTGGAGACTCAAAAAAGGTAGTGCATTTGTTGACTGAAGGACGAAAACTCCTGCGGACGGGCTGAATGTCCGCAGAAGTTCTTATGTGCCAGGGGATGCAGAGAAGTGTATCAACCTGGCTTCATTTATCATGATGTTTTTCTGCTACGCGGCTGTTTTGACTTTCCAGTACCTCCCCCTGCCATTGCACCAGTTAATGTATCAATGGTGCCTTTCAGGGATTCTGAGATTGTTTTCTCCGCCTCCAGGGTAGCTTCCAGCTTCATTACTTTGGCCTGGAGCGTTTTGAGTTCATTGCTTTGTTCAGCCACTTCCGCTTCATAGCCCTGGCTGACCAAAGTTACTTTATTCAGGTCGGCGCTCAGCGACTCGTTTAGTTTATGGAGTTCAGTAAGCTCGGCATTCACCGCCACCAGGTCACCCTCTTTCCCGGACAGTGCACTTTTCAGCTCAGTACAAAGGTTCTGTGCAGCAATCAATTCCTGTTCAAACCTGTCCCTCTCTGCCTTTGTATCTGACACAGTCTGACTTAACTGGTCGCATTGTCTGGAAAGACCGGCGTTATCAGAACGCTGCGTGTTGATCTCTTCGTTCAGCTTTTTTTGATATTCAAGGTGACCAGCGATCTCTGTTTTACGTTCAGCCAGTTGCTGGGAGAGTGAGTCATTTGACTGCTGTGCGAGGCTCAATTCATGCCGTGTGCTATCTAACTGGTGATGGCAGGTTTCGAGTTCTGCTTCGGCAACATTCAGCCTTGTTTCTAACTCCTTGACGGTACTGTCCCGGATCTCTAATCGACCCTGTAGTGCCTGATTCTCAAGTTTCAGCTCATCCATATCGGTAGCGCTTTGCTCAAGCCGCTGTAACAGCTGCGTTACCTCCTCCTCCAGCTGCATGCTACGTGCTTCAGCTTTTTTAACACTATCATTCTGTATTGCGGTATAGCTTCTACGGTAGTGCCAGGTGATGTACGAGATAATATCGCCGAGTGCAACCTTTACCTCATCGGGTATATCCAGGTAACGGGCCTCTTCAGGAACCTCTTTAACATACTTCTGGTACTCCGCGAACATCTCCTGTGACCTTGCAAACGAGCCGCCAACAGCGTTTCTGAGCCAGTGAACTTTGAAGCTCAGATCGATATTTTCCGGGTTAATTTCTTTCTCTTTGCACAGACGTTCGATTGCATTGAAGTAATCGATCATCGCGATAGATGAGTACCTTGAACGACCCATTTCCTTTGATTTTTCAGTGGATTCGCTGCGGATGTCATTCTGCACCTCTGGCGGGGTAGCATCGTTCAGGCTTTTTTCTTTATCATTTTCAATCATCATTTTTTTCCTGCGGCCGGAAGCTGGTTTGCAAAATATATGCTGATAAGATCGTTCAGAGCATTCAGAAGCGAGATACTGTCGATGCAAATATGAACGTTTCCATTCTCAAACAGGCGACACCGCCAGCCATTCTCATCACTGAACTCGCCTGTGAATTCTGTATTTCTCATGGCCGTCAGCCTGTCGACCATACTCAGCCCACCGCCGGTTGCAGGTGTTGGAGTATCAGAACAGATGCATACAATATTCTCAAAGTCGCGTAAACAAAAGTGATTGTCCTGCGAGAAACCGTTGTACCTCAGCACGTTCACACCAGGAAAAATCCCCCGAAGAACAAGCTTTTTTGGCATTGTATATTGCCTGGCATTGCTTTTGAAACTTCGGTCAAGCTTGTTGAGAACATCAACGAAACCTTCTGCAAGGGTGTCTCGTCTGTTAGCCAGTGCATGCTGTAATGTTCCCTTAACAATCTCCAGGGAAGCGACGGGCGGATCCGTACGAAGGGATTCGTTAAAGGCTTCTTTTTGCTTATGGTTCCAGTACCGGTCCATACCTGTTTCTTCAAAGAGCCTTTTCCACGTTTTACGGTCAATTTCCTTACGCCCCTCCTCGATGGTGCGATCCAGTGACGACGGAAGACCAAATGCGTTGGGCTGCATAATTCTGCTGGTGAAGAGAGAGAGACCGCACAGTTCCGACGCTTCCGAGATTAACCGCATCCCTTCTTCGAATTTCTGCATGGCCATATCCCGGGCGCTGATGAGCTGCCCTGTCCGGCTCGCCGGTACTGGCTCAGAACCCTGGTTTTGAGTCATTTTACACTCCATTTTGGTATGTCAGAACATTTTGATTTGAGCAAAGGTAGGTGTACACAGACATTAAAGTTGTCTCCTTTAACATGAAAAAGACTTTAAAGTTGTCTACTTCTTCAGATAGACCTACTTAACAGGATACTAAGTAGGTCATCTCCTTTCTCGCGTAGCATCTCTCGACGTTCACAGCAGAGGACACGTTTCAAAATGTCATCCAAAATTTTTTTCCATTATCTGACGTTGGGTGATTTTGATGGTCAGCGAGTAGAGGCTTTAACAATGTGGGTTGCCCTGAGCAAAGTAAGGGAAGTAGATGTACCAGAAATGTACGCGTTGCCTTGCATGAAGGGGGGCATCTTAAAGCTCATTGATTAAACAAACTCACTATGCCGCTACAAACAGCCCAAAACCGTCACTTGATAACGTGTTATTTAGATAAATTAATGCTCAGGGCTTTTAGCCAAACTGTCACTTGATGTAAGAATCCAGAACCTTCAGCACAACGTCCAGGTCTTCTTCTCGTTTCTGTTCTTCACTTTCATGAACAATATGTTCAGTCAAATGTCCTTTAATCACTTCACGCAATAAACCATTCACGGCACCACGTATGGCGGCTATTTGTTGCAGTACAGCGGCACATTCGTGAGGTTCATCAAGCATTTTTTTCAGCGCAGCAACCTGCCCCTGGATCTTGCTTGTACGTGCTTTCAGTTTTTGTTTATCGCGGATGGTATGTGACATGTGGGCTCTCACTCTCCTGGATATTTTATGTAACTATACCAGCGTTATTCTACTGGGGGGTAGTATATTTTACTGGGGGGGAGTAGAATCCGGCCTACACTTAATAACCAAGAATGATTCTCATGAACGAATTTACGACACTTCTTCAGCAAGGCAACGCATGGTTTTTCATCCCCAGCGCCATTCTGCTTGGCGCGCTTCATGGACTGGAGCCCGGGCACTCCAAAACAATGATGGCAGCATTCATCATTGCTATAAAAGGCACCGTACGTCAGGCCGTGATGCTGGGTGTCGCGGCAACATTGTCGCACACTGCAGTCGTATGGCTGATTGCTTTTGGAGGGATGTATATCAGTAATAAATTTACCGCAGAATCAGCCGAACCCTGGCTACAGATGGTCTCTTCAGTGATCATCCTTGGTACGGCTTTTTGGATGTTCTGGCGAACCTGGAGCGGTGAGAAAAACTGGCTGGAGGGAATGCAGGAGAATGAACATCATCACCATGACGAAACAAGGTTGATCGATACTGGCCATGGAAAAGTTGAACTGTCCATTTTTGAAGAAGGACAACTTCCCCACTGGCGGCTACGCACTCTTAGTGGCCAAAGATGGGCTTCTGAAGATATCTCATTAACCACACTTCGGGAAAACAGTACGATCTCTCAGACTTTTGAATTTGTTGATCATGGTGATTATCTGGAGTCAACATCTCCCATCCCTGAGCCTCACAGTTTCAACGTACGTCTGTCTCTGGGACATCGTGGTCATGTCCATGACTATGATGTGGCGTTCGCTGAACACGACCATGACCATGACCACTCTGAGCTTGATGGGCTGGATGTGAATTCGAAAGAGTATCAGGACGCTCACGAACTGGCTCATGCCAATGACATAAAACGCCGCTTCGACGGGAAAGAAGTAACCAACGGGCAAATCCTGATATTTGGACTGACAGGAGGGCTTATCCCTTGCCCGGCAGCTATAACTGTATTGTTGATCTGCCTTCAGCTTAAAGCGCTTACGCTGGGTGCCACACTGGTTGTTTGTTTCAGTATCGGCCTGGCATTGACCCTCGTAACGGTTGGAGTGGGTGCGGCGATCAGCGTTCGTCAGGTCGCCAAACGCTGGAGTGGCTTCAATACCATCGCCAGAAGAGCCCCCTATATTTCAAGCGCCCTGATTGCTGCTGTTGGGATTTACATGGGTATACATGGCTGGAATGGGCTGGTGCATTAACACCGGTACTGATGACACACACTCTGGGTACTTACAAAGTACATCCTAAGCGCCACCGTTGAGGTTATGAGCAGAAAAACCCGGAATATAAAGCTGCTCTTTCCGGGACTTGTTGCTGAGGCAGGGATTAAGTAACTGATTAAATCCATTCCCATAAGACTCAATGATAAATGAAAGAATAAAAAAAACGCTCCCGGACGGGAGCGTAAGCCAGTGACTTCGGCGTCAAATGAGGGTCTAACAAGTGGAGCTGCGGGTTAATTCTGGGTGATCTGGCTGCGATGCTTTTCAGCCTGCTGCTGATGAATAACGGAAGACTGACCATTATTCGCCTTCTCGTGCACAACAGCGGCTTTTTCATGCTCGTTCATTTCTGAAAATGACGTTGCTGATTCGTTGGTGGCCCCTGGTTTGCCTTTCATCATTTTTTTATGCATCTCCGCCATGTCCTGGTGGGCAGAAGCGTTGCCGTTTTGCATCATTTCATGGGACATTGCAGCCTGATCGTGTCCGCTCATATCCATCATTGTCATACTGTCTCCCTGAACAGCGCTTTTTTCAGAGGTTGACTGCATCTGATGGGCGGGTGCCTGGGCATTATTTACCTGGTCATGCATGTTCATTGTCTCTGCAGCCATGGCGGATGAAGCGACAGCCATAATGGCAACAAATGATACAAGGATCTTTTTCATGGTTGGGTCTCCGGTGTTTTCATACCCAAACAATCAACGGCTTATAACAGAGAAAGCATTTGATCTCAGGGCGGGTTATTCATCACTCCAGGAACCAGGCGATTGCGTTATCTCGCTGCTCCTGATTTATGAATGATTATAAAAAACCGCCTCTGTTTATCGCGTGACTGAATGATGACATTTTTGTCACCTTCAATATTTCTTCTGAATAACGGTATTAACTTCTTAACAGACGCACACTGAACACAATTTCCCGCCCCTGCTGTACTGCTGACAGCTCGCCGCCGTGAGCATGAATGATCGACCTCGTAATTGACAATCCCAGCCCCGCGCCTTCCGTGTTATGGACCCTTGATGAGTCTGCGCGATAGAACCGGTCAAACAAACGTTCCAGATTAGCGGGAACCGGGCCAGACATCGTATTTGTAATCATCACGTTCACACAGTCGCTGTCACGCTCAAGGTGTATCGCTGTACAGGTGTTATCGGGAGAATACTTGATTGCATTGGAAAGCAGGTTACTGAAAGCACGTCGCAGCATATCGCTGTCTCCGGCAACAACGCCCTCTCCTTCAACGGTGATTGTCTTTCCTGTTTCGTCTGCCAGAGGCTCGAACAGCTCACGTAATTCATTCAGTTCGGCGGCCAGATCCACATCATGTTTATCCAGCTGCAGCAGACCATGCTCTGAACGTGCCAGAAAAAGCATATCACTGGTCATTCGTGACAACCTTTTCAGTTCTTCCAGGTAAGCGAATAAGATTTCGCGGTAATGCGAAACATCCCTTTCCTTAGCCAGTGCAAACTGCGTCTGCATCATCAGATTACTGACCGCTGTGCGCAGCTCATGCGCGATGTCAGACGAGAAATCTGACAGTTTCCGGAATGACCCCTCCAGGCGATCGAACATGTTATTGAACTCCTGCATGGTCTCAGAAATTTCCGGCGGAGCCAAATCGGGATTAAGACGCTGATCCAGGCTGTGTACGGTCATGGAGGAAGCCAGACTGGTCATTTCCCGTAGCGGTTTCAGACCAATACGTGTGGTCAGCCAGCCCAGAAAAACAGAAATAAAGACCAGACCGATATTGAACCAGAACAGCCAGGTACTGAGCTTATCCATAAACAGGGTGTGATACCCAGTATCCGTGGCAACCGTAATGATGACATGTTTGCTTTTACCCTGTTCCGGCGTCACGGCAACCCGCCGCGAGATACTGCGGTACACGGTGTTATTTTCTTCCGTCTGGATCATATAGTCGAGAATATCACCCGACTTATTAAGCAGGACCGCTGGAACAACAGAATTTTTGGCATAGAGTTCAACAATTTTTTCATTTTCCATGTTTTTTATAGAAATGAATAAACCATTGTGCCCTACCATCGCATCGTTTATTTTTTCTGATAATGACTTAATATCCGTTTTGTTCCGGAACGTCTCTGTTTTAAGAAACTCTTCGGTGAGCTGAAGTTTACCTGTCAGAAAATCGCGGTCCTGATTATCGAAATAGCCATTAAGGGTGCTAATCAGGATAAAACTTGATAACCACCATACCGTAAGCATCACCGCGGCTTTGTTGAATAAATCGAACTTTTGCTGAGTTGAAGGATCAGATCACGCATCTTCCCGACAACGCAGACCGTTCCGTGGCAAAGCAAAAGTTCAAAATCACCAACTGGCCCACCTACAATAAAGCCCTCATCAACCGTGGCTCCATAACTTTCTGGCTGGATGATGAAGCTATTCAGGCCTGGTATGAGTCGGCAGCGCCTTCTTCACGAGGCAGACCTCAGCGCTATTCTGACCTTGCCATCACGACTGTGCTGGTCATTAAACGCGTATTCAGGCTGACCCTGCGCGCTGCGCAGGGCTTTATTGATTCCATTTTTTCTCTGATGAACGTTCCGCTACGCTGCCCGGATTACAGCTGTGTCAGCAGGCGGGCAAAGTCGGTTAATGTCAGTTTCAAAACGCCCACCCGGGGTGAAATCGCACACCTGGTAATTGATTCCACCGGGCTGAAGGTCTTCGGTGAAGGCGAGTGGAAAGTCAAAAAGCATGGCCAGGAACGCCGCCGTATCTGGCGTAAGCTGCATCTCGCCGTTGACAGTAAAACACATGAAATCATCTGCGCTGACCTGTCGCTGAACAACGTTACGGACTCAGAGGCCTTCCCCGGGTTAATCCGGCAAACCCACCGGAAAATCAGGTCAGCCGCCGCCGATGGCGCTTACGATACCCGGCTATGTCACGATGAACTGCGGCATAAGAAAATCAGCGCGCTTATCCCTCCCCGAAAAGGTGCGGGTTACTGGCCCGGTGAATATGCAGACCGTAACCGTGCAGTGGCTAATCAGCGAATGACCGGGAGTAATGCGCGGTGGAAATGGACAACAGATTACAACCGTCGCTCGATAGCGGAAACGGCGATGTACCGGGTAAAACAGCTGTTCGGGGGTTCACTGACGCTGCGTGACTACGATGGTCAGGTTGCGGAGGCTATGGCCCTGGTACGAGCGCTGAACAAAATGACGAAAGCAGGTATGCCTGAAAGCGTGCGTATTGCCTGAAAACACAACCCGCTACGGGGGAGACTTACCCGAAATCTGATTTATTCAACAAAGCCTCGTTAAGGTTAACCTAAGATTTCAGAATGATAATCTCTGCTTTGCAGCGAATAAGGCAATCATAATATTAGATTGAATTGTTGTAATTATCATCAATGTTTTTACTGGTTTACTATTTTCCGGAGGTGTTAATGCCTGTACTTTTCAGGGTGAAAGTTATTCCGCTGGTTTTACTTCTGGCAATGATCTTTGCGTTTTTACTTAACTGGCCAATATTGCTGCATTTTTACGAGATTTTGTCGCATTTAGAGCATGTCAAAATTGGTTTTGTCATTTCTATTCCCTTTGTTCTGGTTGCGGCGCTTAACGTTGTTTTTATGCCTTTCTCAGTTCGTTTTCTGCTGAAACCTTTCTTTGCTTTACTGTTTATCACTGGCTCACTGGTCAGTTATTCGACACTAAAATATAAAGTAATGTTTGATCAAACGATGATTCAAAACATTATTGAAACTAACCCCCAGGAAGCGCATTCCTATCTTAATGGCTCAATTATTATATGGTTCGTCTTTACCGGTATCCTTCCTGCGGTAATGACTCCAACTTATTGATAGTGTTTTATGTTCAGATAATGCCCGATGACTTTGTCATGCAGCTCCACCGATTTTGAGAACGACAGCGACTTCCGTCCCAGCCGTGCCAGGTGCTGCCTCAGATTCAGGTTATGCCGCTCAATTCGCTGCGTATATCGCTTGCTGATTACGTGCAGCTTTCCCTTCAGGCGGGATTCATACAGCGGCCAGCCATCCGTCATCCATATCACCACGTCAAAGGGTGACAGCAGGCTCATAAGACGCCCCAGCGTCGCCATAGTGCGTTCACCGAATACGTGCGCAACAACCGTCTTCCGGAGCCTGTCATACGCGTAAAACAGCCAGCGCTGGCGCGATTTAGCCCCGACGTATCCCCACTGTTCGTCCATTTCCGCGCAGACGATGACGTCACTGCCCGGCTGTATGCGCGAGGTTACCGACTGCGGCCTGAGTTTTTTAAATGGCGGAAAATCGTGTTGAGGCCAACGCCCATAATGCGGGCGGTTGCCCGGCATCCAACGCCATTCATGGCCATATCAATGATTTTCTGGTGCGTACCGGGTTGAGAAGCGGTGTAAGTGAACTGCAGTTGCCATGTTTTACGGCAGTGAGAGCAGAGATAGCGCTGATGTCCGGCAGTGCTTTTGCCGTTACGCACCACCCCGTCAGTAGCTGAACAGGAGGGACAGCTGATAGAAACAGAAGCCACTGGAGCACCTCAAAAACACCATCATACACTAAATCAGTAAGTTGGCAGCATCACCGAATATGACCTGTTGGCAATTCTGGTCGGCAATGCAACCAATCAAGGCATTTACGGCATGGCACAGATCTCTGATCGTACCTATGATCAGCTCAGCACTATCCAGGCGAACTATCTTCGCCTGGAAACATTGAATGCTGCTAACGACAACATCAATAACGCGACAGCCAAGCTACCCATCTTCCGGTACTACAACATCCAGGAAGATGTGATCCACGCCAGTGCCGATGGTCAAAAGTTCGAAGCCCGGCGCGAGACCTTCAAAACCCGTTATTCGTCGAAGTACTTTGGCACTCAAAAAGGTGTTTCTGCCATGACCTTGATCGCCAATCACGCTGCGATCAACGCCAGAGTGATCGGCGCCAACGAACATGAATCGCACTACATCTTTGATTTGTTGATGAGCAATACGTCAGACATCATTCCGGATGTGCTCTCAACCGATACCCATGGGGTGAACCATGTGAACTTCGCGTTACTGGATCTGTTCGGATACCAGTTTGCCCCACGCTATGCCCAGGTTGGCAAAGTGATCAATGACATGTTTGATGTCAAGGAAGACAAAGAACACCGAATTCAGCTGTGCTTAAAAAAGCCAATCAATACCCATCGTATTGCGCAGCACTGGGATACCATCCAACGGATTGCAGTATCACTTAAGCAGCGGAAAACAACGCAAGCCACCTTGGTGAGAAAGCTCTCGGAGTACAAGCGCAATCACCCGCTGCTGGAAGCCCTGACGGAATACAATCGCCTGGTGAAAGCGAATTATCTACTGTGCTACATCGATGATGCCAGTTTAAGAAACTATGTTCAGCGCGCGCTGAACCGGGGAGAGGCCTATCACCAACTGCGTCGGGCCGTGAGCAGCGTCAATGGGGATCAGTTCCGGGGCAGTTCAGACGAAGAAATCCAGCTATGGAATGAGTGCGCTCGCCTGGTCACCAATGCCATCGTTTACTTCAACTCCAGGATACTCAGCCAGCTGTTGACCAGCTTCGAATACCAAGGAGATACCAAGAGAATAGATATCGTCAAACAGGCATCCCCTGTGGCCTGGCACAACATTAACCTCAAGGGGACTTACCACTTCGAATTGAGCGAAAAATTGCCAGATCTGGAGGAGCTTATGCGCTCAATCGAGGGATATTTACCCGTCAGCGAAAAGTAATACCCCTCTGGAGGCCACGGACGGCGCGGCCTCCAGAGCACTTTGTCGTTTTTGGACGGAAAATCCCTAGAACCCCGATTATGACCGCTTCTGTAACGTCTCAGGCATCGCCAGCCACGGCGAAACCTACCGTGTCAGTGACAGCCAGGATTTCTGGTTAACCCCGAACGGCCGCTATCTCAGCCAGGCTGAGTACAGCAGTCCGGCAGATACGCTTCAGAAACTGACGGGCGTGGTCAGTGGTGAAGATCCTGACCAGGTGCGGAAGAACGCCGTCAGGGTAAGGGTGTTCCGCGTCGAGAGTGAAAACAGCCATAAAGGTGCGTGCCTGCCTGTGCGTGCCGTGGTCGAAAATGATATCCATAATAGCATCCATCATGATGCGCAACTCTTCAGCGTAAATAGTCATAGCGTTCTCGATACGGCAGCACAGTCAACCTTTATAGAAACCGGCGAAGTGGTTTCAATGGTGGTGGGGCCATTGAGAGTGATGGTAGCGACCTCATTAGCATTATTTACCGGAGCGTTCGCACGCCCCCTATTCCTGCTGCTTTGATATTGGTCTGATGGTTTACCGTCACGTTATTATCTCTGCCGGCACGTTCCCGACCAGGGTTAATACCGTCGGCTAACCAGCCTGAAGTATTAACGGTCAGATCGTTAAATTTATCGTTTTCGCTAATCAAATACAGACTCCCGTTTTTCAGCCCACCTGAAGCTCCCCCTGTCGCCCTGGTGGTAATAATTGCCTTATCGTACGTAGCGGGTAAAATCCTGACCGTTACCGTTTACAGAGCCGTAGTAATAAACTGCATAGTTCGCATTGAACGTATTCTCTTGCACGGGGCTGCAAACGCTAAAATCCGGCAACATGCGTATTCAACCGCTTTATGCATTAATATTTAACTGTAGGCCCTTCTCACGGCAAAGTGATAACAATGAAAAGGGCCATCAATCAGTTTAAAATCGCTTATAACGAATGTGAGAATCGGAAAAGGGTATTGATATCGGCCCCCATTTTCTTTTCCGCACGGCGCTTTGCAGCATAGATAGTACGAATATCGACATTGAGTTCATCAGCCAGTTGCAGACAACCGTCTCCGGAAATCAATGCGCTTAAGACAGCAAACTCCAGTTCAGAGAGTGACTCTCCGCCAAAGAAGGCGTCGCGCTGATAGATAAATCTCTTTTTTAACTTTTCACAGGCCAGCGTCAGCCGATCTTGCTGATAGATAACAAGAAAAATATCTTTAGAATGCTTAAACCAGTAATTAGCCAATGGTTTAAGGTATTTATCACAAACGATAACAATTTTTAATTTCGTTTCAATTAAATAATCTATCCAACGTTCGTTAGTAAAAAAGCGCAAATGGCTGATAGAAAAATCGACAAAAATACAGCCTAAATATAGATTATTATAATTTTGTTTGAGGAGCCCCTCCATAATCCCCAGAGAAAAATAGCCACTCCCTTCTGGCCAGGTACAAAAACAATAGTCCTGGCAAAACGAAACGCGCAATGAGGCATTTGGTTTTAATTCACATTGAGAAGGGCAACTCATACAGTTGATTCTTCCGTAATCATAAATTAGTGACTTCATTGTCCCCCTCCTTATCCATGATCGAATAATTTCACTGCCATAAAATGATGTCAATATTCTTTTGGAGGCCCAATAACTCTATTGGCCGGATTAAAACAATATTCTTACAAGCCATCCAAAGGGTGGAAAAACAACCATGCGGAAATAAAGAGGAAAAACAGTGGAAGAATAACTTCCGGCGGAAACAATGAGAAAACTGCGAATGTAAATCAGATAATTACAATAAAAAGAATGAGTCATGTGACTAATCACAATGAAGACTATTCAAAATAAAATAATTTACTTCCATTACTTTGCGGATTTGTTTTTTGGGGGAGGTAATACTTTTGACTTAAAAAGGTCTTAAGGCCATCGAAAAGAATGATATTAATAATCATACAAAAAGCTGAAGATGTATATCAAGAAAAGCTTTTACGGATATATAAATAGAAAGTGGGGCACCGTAGCGCCCCATTATTGAGAGTTACAGCCCTTCGGCGATGATTCTCGCCGCTGAAGCCAGCACATCGCGGCGGCTCTCTGCGTTCTGTTGCGGCTGGGTAAAATAGGTCACCAGAACCAGCGGCGCACGACCCTGCGGCCAGATCACCGCAATATCATTGGTGGTGCCGTAGTCGCCGCTGCCGGTCTTATCACCTGCAGTCCACGACGTCGGTAAGCCGGCCCGAATGCTGGCTGCGCCGGTCGTATTGCCTTTGAGCCACGTCACCAACTGCGCCCGCTGGGTTTCGCCCAGCGCATGACCCAGCGTAAGCTGACGCAACGTCTGTGCCATCGCCCGCGGCGTGGTGGTGTCTCTCGGGTCGCCGGGAATGGCGGTATTCAGCGTAGGTTCAGTGCGATCCAGACGAAACGTCTCATCGCCGATCGCGCGGGCAAAAGCCGTCACGCCTCCCGGGCCACCGAGCTGGGCAATCAATTTGTTCATGGCGGTATTGTCGCTGTACTGCAACGCGGCCGCGCTCAGCTCTGCCAGCGTCATTGTGCCGTTGACGTGTTTTTCGGCAATCGGATTGTAGTTAACCAGATCGGCAGGCTTGATCTCGACAGGCTGATTAAGCAGCTGCTTTTGCGTTTCACTCTGCTTAAGCACCGCCGCGGCCGCCATAACTTTACTGGTACTGCACATTGGAAAGCGTTCATCACCGCGATAAAGCACCTGCGTATTATCTGCGGTATCGATGAGCGCGACGCCCAGCCGCCCTCCGCTGCTTTTCTCCAGCGCCGCCAGCTTTTGCTGCACCGCACTCGTCTGCGCATAAAGCGGCGCGCTGCCCAGCAGCAGCGGAATGCACGCCGCCGCCGCGAACATCATCCGTTGCACTCTCTTTGTCACCATCTCAAACTCCCAATACGGTCAATCCGTGTTACATCAGTATTCATTAAAAGGTCGAACTGAAAAGCAAAACGCCGCGATTTTTCTGTCGCGCCTCGGGTATAGGAAGTATAAAC